>JBILOV010000104.1:0-7605 GCA_044374335.1 Bacteroidia bacterium
ATGAAGGCTTACACTGTGATTTTGCTTGTTTGTTGTATGCTGATCATGTAAAAAATAAATTACCAAAAGAGCAAGTAACTAAAATTATTACGGATGCTGTTGAAATTGAAAAAGAGTTTGTATCAGAGGCAATTCCGGTGCGTTTAATTGGAATGAATTCTGATTTAATGTGTCAGTATATTGAGTTTTGTGCAGATCGATTATTATTGGCATTAGGTTGCGATAAGTTTTATAATGCTATAAATCCATTTGATTTTATGGAAATGATTTCATTACAAGGCAAAACTAATTTCTTCGAAAAACGCGTTGCTGAATATCAGAAATCGGGAGTGATGAATAATAAAGAAGAAAATAACGTATTTAATTTGGACGAAGATTTTTAAAAATTATCTGCTAAATCCCCAAACAGCTATCTCTTTGAAAATCATTGAACAAGGTTAAAAACTTGTATGGGAATCTTAGCCTCCGAAAACACGTTCATTAAATGTTAAATTTTTATTAAGCCCCTTGAGGCCCCAAAAATAAAGGAAAAAATTAATTAACCACCATTTTGTTAATATCAAGTTGTGGTTAAAGTAAAAATAAGAAATTATAGTTATAACTTTTCATAAAGCTAACTAGACAAAAAATACTATCAAAACTAATTAAAAATTAAAGGCAATGTTTGTAATAAAAAGAGATGGCACTCAGGAATCTGTGAAATTTGATAAAATCACAGCGCGCGTTCAAAAGCTTAGCTATGGCTTAGATCCTATGTTTGTTGATCCCGTTCAAGTAGCTAAAAAAGTAATTGATGGTGTATACGATGGTGTACACACAGTTGATTTAGATAATTTAGCTGCGGAAACAGCTGCGTCTTTAACCACTAAACACCCTGATTACGCGCAATTAGCATCTCGTATCGCGGTGAGTAACTTGCATAAAAACACTATTAAATCGTTTTCAAAAACAATTGAGATATTATATAATTATGTAGATCCAAAAACAAATCAAAAAGCATCTTTAATTGCTGAAGATGTTTATGAAATTGTGATGAAAAATGCACAGTTATTAGACTCTTCTATCATTTACGATAGAGATTTTGGTTATGATTATTTTGGTTTTAAAACATTAGAGCGCTCTTATTTATTAAGAACTCACGGTAAAGTAACTGAGCGCCCTCAACACATGTTAATGCGCGTATCAATTGGTATTCACAAAGAAGATATTACAGCTGCTATTGAAACTTATAATTTAATGAGCGAGCGTTGGTTTACGCATGCAACTCCCACTTTATTTAATGCAGGTACGCCAAAACCACAAATGAGTTCATGCTTTTTATTACAAGCTAAAGATGATAGTATTGATGGAATTTATGATACATTAAAACAATGTGCTCGTATTTCTCAATCAGCCGGAGGTATTGGTTTAGCAATTCATAAAGTGCGCGCTACAGGTTCATATATTAAAGGAACCAACGGAACATCAAATGGTATTTTACCAATGTTAAAAGTATTCAACGAAACTGCACGATACGTTGATCAAGGAGGTGGAAAACGTAAAGGTTCTATCGCTATTTATTTAGAGCCTTGGCATGCAGATATTTATCAGTTTTTAGATATCCGTAAAAACCACGGTAAAGAAGAAATGCGTGCTCGTGATTTATTTACAGCATTGTGGATTCCTGATTTATTTATGAAGCGTGTAGAAGCTGAAGGAATGTGGAGTTTAATGTGCCCTAATGAATGTCCTGGATTATATACATCGCATGGTGCAGAGTTTGAAGCATTATATACTAAATACGAGGAGGAAGGGAAATTCCGTAAACAAGTTCCTGCACGTGAATTATGGGCAGCTATTATTGATTCTCAAATCGAAACTGGTAATCCTTATATGTTATATAAAGATGCTTGTAATTTAAAATCAAATCAATCTCACTTAGGTACTATTCAATCTAGTAACTTATGTACTGAAATTGTTGAATACACAAGTCCTGATGAAGTAGCAGTTTGTAACTTAGCATCTATTGCATTACCTCGTTTTGTTGACGAAAAAACAGGAACGTTTGATCACCAACGTTTATTTGATGTAACTTATATCATCACAAAAAATTTAAATAAAGTAATTGACCGCAACTACTACCCAATTCCAGAGGCACGCAACTCAAATATGCGTCACCGTCCAATTGGATTAGGTGTGCAAGGGTTAGCAGATGCCTTTATTTTAATGCGTTATCCTTTTGAAAGCGAAGAAGCTAAAAAATTAAATTCGGAGATTTTTGAAACTATTTATTATGCTTCAATGACAGCTAGTAAAGATTTAGCAATTAAAGATGGGCACTATGAATCTTATCCTGGTTCTCCATTATCAAAAGGTATTATGCAATTTGATATGTGGGGCGTAACACCAAGTCCGCGATGGGAATGGAATATATTAAAAGAAGAAGTTTTAAAATATGGAGTACGTAACTCTTTATTATTAGCACCAATGCCAACAGCTTCTACCTCTCAAATATTAGGTAATAACGAATGTTTTGAGCCATACACTTCAAATATTTATAGCCGTCGTGTATTATCGGGTGAGTTTGCTGTTGTAAACAAACACTTATTGCGCGACCTAGTAAAATTAGGTATGTGGAATGATGCGTTGAAAAACAAAATCATTGGAGCTAACGGTTCAGTGCAAAACATTCCTGAAATTCCTCAAAATATAAAAGACATTTATAAAACAGTTTGGGAAATTAAGCAACGTACTATTATTGATATGGCTGCTGACCGTGGCGCGTTCATTTGTCAATCTCAATCATTAAACTTGTTTATACAAGACGCAAATTTTGCCAAATTATCATCAGCACATTTTTATGCTTGGAAAAAAGGATTAAAAACAGGCATGTACTACTTACGTACAAAAGCAGCAGCAGATGCCATTAAGTTTACAGTTGATCAGGCGGCTTTATCTGTGCCAGTATTAGGAAACGAAGATGCTTTATTAGTAGAACGCGGTCAAACACAATTATTAAGTTTTGAAGAACAACAAGCGCAATTGTCTTGCAGTTTAGATAATCCAGATGCTTGTGAAGCCTGTGGATCATAAGATAAAATAAATTTCATCCTTAGCGAAGTTGAAGGAGATATTTATAAAATAATAAGTTTAACCCTAATCAAATCCTCTCTAAATATTTTAGAGAGGATTTTTTATTTGCCTCTGTCAATTAGTAAGAAAAATTTGGATAATGAAATATTAAAATATTTACAAATTGCATCAAGTGTAATAAAATTTGATTTAAATTAAAATAAGCGATAAGTAATTATCGCTTATTTTTTTTGCTCATTATATACCTTTATATAATCTGCCCAATTCGTTGTTTTAAATTTATCTTCAGCATAATATTTTAAAATGGGGAGCAAAGCTTTAGGACTTAAAAAAACATTTAAGGCATCTAAGGTATTTTGTTTTTCATCTAAAACAGCAATGGTTGGAAATTGCAGTCTGTTATTAGTAGCTTTTAATGCAAATGTATTTAACGGATAGCCCGTTTGTAAGTTTTTAAAACACTTTTCGCCTCTAAAGTAAATGGTATCATTGCTTTCTGCATCAAAATTAATGACATAAAAATGTTTATTAATATAATTAGAAATACTTGTATCCTTTAATGTTGTTGCATTTTGAACTTTACAAGAGTTACAAAAACCAGCAAAAATATTCACTAATATTTTTTTAGGATTTTTTTTCTGTAGCTTTTCTATTTCGTTTAGCGTATGAAATTTTATAGTGCCTTTTGTAAATACAGTGTCATAAAAAGTATGTTCAAATTGAGTTCTGAAATCATCAAATGAAGTGCTTTTATAAATATTTTCAACAGTAAAAATTAGCAGTGGTTCAATTTTCTTTTCCTCTAAAAATCCTTGCGATAATAAATTGAATTCAAAATTATTAGTAACAAAAATAGTGGACGGATAACTCAAACTATTTCCTAAAAATTTAATAGCAAGTTCGTGCGGAGTTTTAGGCACGGCAGAGGTTGGTTTGTAAATTTTACCATTGTATTCAATTGTATCTTTGGTTTCTGCATTAAATTTAACAGGATAATAAAATTGATTAATGTAACCCGCTATATTGGGATTAGAGTATGTTGTTTTCATCATATGTTTGCACCATCCACACCAATCTGTATAGATATCAACTAAAAATGGTTTCGGTTGCTTTTTATTAAGTTCCTGAGCTTCTTTGATAGTAAGCCATTTCACTAAACCTTCCTCCGATTGAGAAAATGAAAATTTATTAATGAAAACAAAAATGAAAACAAAATATAAAAATCGCATAAGTTAAGTGTTATAAATATTGAATATAAATATATACTTATTACTTGAAATTTATGAGTTGAAGTGCCCCCTTGAATTGTGAAAAAATATTAATTTTTTCTTGTATTCAAATTATTTAGATAGCACATCCCAAGTATGATCTGCTAGCATTTTAACAGTACCAACATATTGCAATGTTTTAGGTAATTTTCCCCAATCATCAGGACCAATAAGTAATAATTTATATGTTTCTTCTTTAATGTATAAATGATACGTATGACCAATTAAGGGCTCAAAACTTAAATCTGCTAAATAAATTTTTTCTGATATTTCAATGCGTTCTTTCAATTCATTTGCCTGCTGAGCCAATAATTCAACTTGCTTTTGAATTTGGTTCATCTGAATATTAGTTTGCTCGCGCATGGCCGTTAATGCCCGCGATTTTATTTTACCATTATCTTCTGGTTTTATTACAATTCCGCCAACATGGTGTGGGTAGGGCAATAGTCCCGGATTTTCGGCAACTTTATCTTTATCTATCGGGTTTTGAAATTCCATTAACTATCTTTGCTTTTTATTTTTACCTAAATTATAAGTTATAACATAAATAAGCAACGCTTGTTTAGTTTTGTTGGACGATTTTTATGAAAAAAATGTATTTTAGAACTTCTAATTATTTCAAATTTGACTAAACAACAAGACATATTCTTTTATTTAAAAAAGCATTGGGGATACGATTCGTTTCGCCCATTGCAACAAGATATCATTGAGTCTGTTCTTAGTAGCAAAGATACTTTGGCGTTATTGCCAACTGGTGGCGGTAAATCCATTTGCTTTCAAATTCCAGGTTTGGTTATTGGTGGCACTTGCTTGGTCATTTCTCCTTTAATTGCATTAATGAATGATCAAGTTCAAAATTTAAAGAGTAAGGGAATTAGTGCTGTTGCAATAACTTCATCCATGAACGCTAAAGAAATTGATATTGCACTAAATAATGCAGCTTTTGGTCACGTTCAGTTTTTGTACGTCTCTCCTGAACGAGTTGAAAATGAAACATTCAGACAACGTTTATCTTATTTACCAATTGGCTTAATAGCAATTGATGAAGCCCATTGTATTTCGCAATGGGGGTATGATTTTAGACCAAGTTATATAAAAATTGCGGAGTTGCGAGAATACTTTCCAAATGTGAATGTGATTGCTGTAACTGCCAGTGCCACTAAGGAAGTTGTAGAGGATATTCAATTAAAATTAAATTTTAAAAATCAATCCGTTTTTAGGCAATCCTTTGAACGAAAAAATATTAGATACGTTGTTCAGCTAGAAGAAAATAAATATGAACGTCTGCTAAAAGTGGTTCATAATATTGGTGGTTCAGGAATTATTTATGTCCGCAATCGAAAAAAAACAGAAGAGATTTGTAAGTGGTTGATTCAAAATAAAATTTCTGCGTCATTTTATCATGCCGGCATTAATGCAAATGATAGAGCTTTGGTTCAGCAAAATTGGATAGATAATAAATCGCAAGTGATGGTTGCTACTAACGCCTTTGGAATGGGCATTGACAAACCAGATGTACGTTTTGTGGTGCATTTAGATTTGCCTGAAAGTTTAGAAGCCTATTTTCAGGAAGCAGGAAGGGGAGGCAGAGATGAAAAGACAGCCTATGCAGTGCTATTGTGCAATAATAATGATGTTGTAAATTTAAAAGAACAGTACGAAAAAAAGACACCTACTGTTGAGGAAATAAAGCAATGTTATCAAGCTATTTTTAATTTTTATCAAGTTCCTGTAGAAAGCGGTGAAGGATTATCTGTAAGTTTTGATATGGATGAAGTTGCGCGAAACTATAATTTAAAGCCGGTTACTTTATTTAATGCTATTAAGTGTTTAGAAAAAGAAGGGTATTTTTCTTTTTTAGATAGTGGCTTCGAACCACCTAAAGTTATGATGGTCATGAAAAAAGATGACTTATATAATTTTCAGATAAAGTTTCCAAAATATGAGCCATTACTAAAAGTATTGCTGAGAAGCTATGGTGGATTATACGAGCAATATAGTATTATTAAAGAAAAAGATGTGGCTTTTAGGGCTAAAATATCTGAACATGAATTAAATAGCCAATTAGATATTTTAAATAAGCAAGGCGTTATTTCTTTTTTACCGCAAACAAGCTTGCCTAAATTAATTTTCTTGCAAAATCGTATTAATCTAAAATTTGAAAGTATCAGGTTGATTAATTATCCTATTTTAAAGGAGAAAGCACTAACACGGATAAATAGTGTGGTTAATTACGTAACAGAAAAAAATATCTGTAGAAGTCGTTTATTGCTGTCCTATTTTAATGAAACAGATTTTAATGATTGTCAGTTTTGTGATGTGTGTATTGAAAAATATAAACGAAATTTAGAAACAGATGAAGGCTTAATTGAAAACATAAAAATAGAGTTAACTCATCAATCGTTATCTTTACAAGAGTTAATTAGTAAATTTCAATCCGTAAATAGTAAACGATTAAATAATTTGATTAATAAACTCATTGATGATGATGTTCTATTAATTGATTCAAACAAAAATATTCAAATAAAATAAAATGCAAGCACACGGAACGTTATATTTATTGCCGGTTGGATTAGGAGAGTGTAATTTAGAAGATGTACTTCCAAAAAGGAATTTAGAATTAATAAAAACACTCACTTATTTTATTGCAGAAAACGCTAAGGAAGCTCGTGCTTTTTTAAAGCAATGTGCTTATCCGGAAATTAGCAGAGCCCAATTATCATTAATAAATCAGCATACAAAGTTAGATGAATTAAATACTTTTTTAGCACCACTTTTACAAGGCCATCATATGGGATTAATGAGTGATGCCGGTTGCCCTGGAATTGCGGATCCTGGTGCAGATATTATTAAGTTAGCTCATCACAAAGGAATAAAAGTTGTGCCATTAGTAGGGCCAAGTTCAATTGTTTTATCCATAATGGCAAGTGGTTTTAACGGACAAAATTTTGCCTTTAATGGGTATCTTCCTATTGAGAAAGTAGAACGCTGCAAACGTATAAAGGAGCTAGAGCAATTTTGCACGAAATTTAAACAAGCACAATATTTTATTGAAACTCCCTATCGAAATGGAAATTTTTTTGAAGATATATTGAAAACCTTGAATGGAAATACACATTTATTAGTGGCTACAAACATTACTTTAAGTGATGAATGTATTCAAGTAAAACCTGTTTCTGCATGGAAAAAAATTAATACTCCAGATTTTTACAAAAAGCCTACAGTATTTGGCATCTATGTTTAACCCCTAAAAGTCGCGTTAAGA
>JBILOV010000105.1:0-7603 GCA_044374335.1 Bacteroidia bacterium
AAATTAGGCGAGAGTCGCTTGTTACTGATTTGTTAATTGTAATTAAGATATAGAACTCTGATAACACAAATAGGTATGATTACCAAAGATAAAAATCATAACTCATAATATTATAAAGCGATATCTATGTTTTATTATTAAGTTTTTTTTAATTATGAAGGAGATAAAGTTTCAATGAAACTTCTATAATTCCACAACTTTATCTGCATAACGTAAAGCAGAATCACGGTGACTAATGATAATTGATGTTTTATCTTTCATGATTGATTTTAGGTTATTTAAAATTAATTCTTCTGTTTCTACATCTACAGCAGATAAACAATCATCAAAAATTAAGATTTGTGGTCTTGAAATAATGGCGCGTGCAATAGAGATACGTTGTTTTTGTCCTCCTGATAAAGTAACGCCTCGCTCGCCAACAACCGTATCTAAGCCTTCAGGAAAAGCCATTATGTTTTCATAGACACCGGCATCTTTGGCTGCCTGTATAATTTCGGATTCAGAATAAGTATGATTGGTTGAAAAAGCAATATTGTTCCTGATAGTATCCGAAAACAAAAATACTTCTTGTGGCACATAGCCAATACTTTTTCTTAATTCAAATAAATCGTACTTTTTTATAGGTTGATTATCTATATATATTTCGCCTGAAGTGGCATCATACATGCGGGTTAACAAGTTTGCTAGGGTTGATTTACCCGCTCCTATTTGCCCTTTAATACCAATGGTTTTTCCTTTTTCAATTTTAAGGTTTAAGTTTTTAAGCGCTTCAATTTTACTATCTGCATAAATAAAACCTACATTTTTAAATTCAATGTCTCCTTCGATTTTTTGCTTTATTTCAGGTGTATTTACAATGGTAGATTTAGTATTTAAAAATTCATTTATACGAGTTTGCGATGCGGAAGCTCTTTGAATTAAAGATGTCACCCATCCTAAAGAGGCAAAAGGCCAGGTTAATTTGTATACATATAAAATAAACTCGGTAATATTACCGGGTTCAATAGTTTGATCAATCACTAAATGTCCGCCAAACCAAACGGTAGCAATAACACTCACACCAATCATCAATACTAAAACAGGTTGAAAAAATGCTTCGACAATTGCCAAACGCAAATTTTGTTTTTTAAAATCAGTATTCAAAGTTTCTAATTCACTCACATAATGTTTTTCTCGCGCATAAGCTTTAATAACTCTTATTGCCGAAAAAGTTTCCTGAGCATGAGAAGTTAATTTTGATAAGCCTTGCTGAACAATAGTACTGCGTTTATTAATTAAATCGGATACTTTATAAATAACAAAAGATAATAAAGGCAATGGTGCAAATACCAATAAGGTTAATTGCCAGTTAATTTTAAGCATAAACACTAAAACAATTAGCACAGTTGCGAACGTATTTATTAAATACATAATTGCAGGGCCTGTATACATTCTTACTTTACCAATATCCTCACTAATACGATTCATTAAATCGCCGGTACTGTTGTTTTTGTAGAATGAGGCATCCAAAGTTTGGTAATGCGCATATAATTCGTTTTTTTGATCAAACTCAATATGGCGACTCATTACAATAATGGTTTGTCTCATTAAAAATAAAAAGAAACCACTTGTTAAAGCTAAAGCCAATAGAGTAATACCAAATATTAAAAATTGAGACGCATTAACGTTTGTGTGATTTGCTATTAAATTAACTATTTCGTTAGTAGCATTTCTAACAATAACTCCTTGATAGATAGAAAATAAAGTGGAAAGCACAACAAACAAAGCTCCCAACAATAAACGCCATTTGTACTTTAATAAATAAACGTTTATGGATTTGAGGGAATGCATTGTAAGATTAGAAAGTTAAAGGTTTAGAAAGTTTAAAGTATATAACTTACAATCCTTCTAAACCCTTTAATGTTTTAATTATCTAGAAATCGTTATTTAACTGGTTAGTTGCTTTTTGCAAAATTTCGAACGCATTTTCAGCCATTAAATTTTCCTTATCAAGCGTTGGATTAATTTCTACCATTTCAAAACATACAATTTTTTTAGAACGCATGATATAGTAAATTAAATTACCTGCTTCTTTTTCTGTAATACCATTAGGAACCGGAGTTCCAGTTCCGCTACTAATACGGCTATCCATACTATCTACATCAAAACTCACGTAAATAATATCACAATGATCTAAATAATTTAAGGATTCAATAGCCACGCGTTCAACGGCTTTTTTACGAATTTCTTGCAAGTTAAATACGCGTACCTTATTCTTTTTAATTAAAAATTCTTCCTGAGGCTCAAAATCACGCAGCGCGATAAAAACAATATCATTAAAATTAATTTTAGGAGAAATAGCACCTAAGTTTTTTAATTTTTCCCAATATTCGATGGTCTCATCATCTGGTTTATTTTGTTGTCTTTCTTTATTATCTTCTCCTAAAACACAGGCTATTGGCATACCATGCATATTACCGCTTGGTGTTGTGTAGGGAGTATGTAAATCAGCATGAGCATCAATCCAAATTATACCCAAACGTTTTTTTGGATAAGCCATTTTAATACCACTAATAGTACCAAGAGCCGAGCTATGATCTCCAGCCAATACAATTGGCACTTCATCATTAATTAAGGTTTTTTTTATTTCGGTTGCTAAACGTTCGTTCAAAGTATAAACGCCTTTAATACGTTTAGCATAATCGTTAACTACAGGTTCAAGTAACAAATGATTTTCGTTTTGAACTTCAACAGATTTAAATTTTTTGAAAAAATTACTTCCAAAATCTAAGGCAGCTATTTTAATGGCATCAACACCCATACTCGAACCACGAGTACCTGCTCCTATTTCACTTTTTACTTCAATTAATTTTATTGGCTTTATCATAATACTCTATTTTAAAGAGTTGTAAAGATACAAATCATTAGTGAAATAGAGAATTATAAAACACCTTGTTTATAAGGTTATTTGATTCTTTACCTCCATTGAAATCTCGCTAATTAATTGCTTAGATAATGTGTTTAACGTTGGGATATCAATAATTATTGGATTTAATGTATAATCTAAAATAGATTGTTTCACCTCTAAATCAAAATCACCATTAAAAACCAAAGCGTAAATTTTAAAATTATTTCTTTTTAAATACTCAATTGATAATAAGGTATGATTAATGCAGCCTAAGTAACTGGAAATAACAAGTACAATTTCACAATCTATTTTTTTTGCAACATCTATAACATATTCATTTTTATTGATTGGCACTAATAAACCTCCAGCACCTTCAATAATTAAATGATTGCATGTAGTCGGTAATTGTAACTTTTCCATTTCAATAGTTACACCATCTAATTTGGCAGCAAAATGAGGTGATAAAGGTTGTTTTAATAAATAGGTTTCAGGATGGATAACTGTTTTTGAATTTGAAATTAAAGATGTAACTGTTTCAGAATCTTTACCCTCAATGGTTCCACTTTGTATGGGTTTCCAGTAATCAGCTTGTAATGCCTCTGTTAAAATTGCAGATACAACAGTTTTACCAACATTGGTTCCTATACCGGTAATAAATAAATTCATTAATTAAATAGTTTTAAATATTGTGCTTTAATTTCTTCTAAATTTAATTGATGATTAATATATGAAATACATGTTTTACTCATGGCATCAAATTCAGACTGATTTAAATTTATTAGCATTCCTATTGCCTCAATAAATTTCACTTTATCATCTAATGAAATATCAAAACCAGCATACTCATTTTGTAAATTTCTCCAAGGAGTTTGATCTGAAATAACAACTAAACGACCGTTTTTAAGAGCTTCAACAATAACGTGCCCAAAATTTTCTGTTTGAGTTGGTAAAAACAAAGCATGATATTGATTCATTGTACTACATATTTCTTCAGGTTTTAAAACTGATTTATAACTAAAAGAAATATTATTAGGTAATAACTTTGCATTATTTTCACAAATTAACCAGTAATCTTCATCCTCTTTTGGACCATAAATATCAAAGATTACATTTCCATATTTTACTTCCTTTAAAACATCTATTGCAAAATTTAAATTTTTTATATCAACTATTCTCGCTATAAAACATAATCTTAATTGTCCTTTTTGTTTTTCAATTAATTTAACTTCGCATGAGTTAGCGGGCAAATTTGACACTTCGGTTAAATGAACATTTTCGCCAATCCGTTTTTTAATTTCTTTTGATTCTTGCTTAGAAGTAGATTGCCAATGAATATTTTTAAACAATCCAGTAAAATGAGCATATAACAAAAACAAATGCTTTTTTAATGGCTTAACTGCTAATGCTCTATCTCTTAACATACCTCGTGGAGCAAGTACTATCTTTGATTGTATTTTTTTTTGAAGCCTCCATTTTAAAGGTAAAATGGTAAACAACCTCGAATACAAACTATTCATATAAATTATATCATGAGGGGTGTCTTGTATTAGTTTCAATACAAATTCAGAATTCATGTTTTCAGGACTAATGTAAAAAACAGCTCTACCGTCATAATTAGTCCAAATATTTATGGCGATATTTTCATAAGGTTTTTTAGATTTAAAATCTCTATCAGTAGTAATGATTTTAAAATCAATAGCATCGCCAAGTTGTTTGGTTAAAGTAGCTATTGATTGAATAGGGCCACCAGCCAAATAACCCGGCAAAAACCAGTCGCATAAAATTAATATCGTTTTTTTAGCACTCAATCTGATGTGTATTTATCCAGTTATTTAATACTACTAAATGCCAAACTCTACTCCAGGTAATTTTTGGATCATTATTTAAAAAACGATTCCATGTTAAAAGCACAGCATCTCTGTTTACAAAAGACCGTTTAGAAAACTGAGCAATATTAGCTTCACAAAAATCTTTTAAATCCTCTTTTAACCATTCTTTCCATGGTAATACAAAACCCATTTTTGGCCGATTAGTAATATCACTTGGCAACAAATCACCTAAAGCATCAACCAATAATTTTTTTGGAGAGTGAGGATATTTATATTCATCATTAATACTTAATGCAAATTCAACTAATTTATAATCTAAAAAAGGTACGCGAACTTCTAAAGCAACTGCCATACTCATTTGATCAGCATCTCGTAATAAAACATTTTGCATATACGTTTGTATCTCAAATAAAGAAACTCTGCTTAGTACATGTTTTTTATCAGTCTCACTTTTCTTGATACTATTTTTAATAAAATCATCTGCATTATATTCTTTTTTTAATAAAGCTTTATAATCTTTTTGATTAAATAATTTGCGATTTATAGGATAAGAATTAAAACCGTTAATGGTATCTAAATTTAATATCTCCGATGTTTTATCAGCTTGCACCGATTTATTTTTAGCTGCTAAAACCTTACCAAGTAATCCTTTTGCAGGAACAATGTTTAACCAGCCTTTTTTTTCTAATTCGTAATAACGTTTAAAAATATCGTAGCCTGCAAATAACTCATCACCTCCTAAACCAGATAAAGCCATTGTTATACCAGCATTTTTAGTAGCTTTTGATACAATATAACTATTTGGGCCGTCGCCACTTGGATGATCAATAGCGGCTAAAGCTTCAGGTAATTGCTTTAAAAAATCGTTTGATGTTAATTTAATTTCGTGATGCTCAGTGTTAAACTTTGTGGCTATTTGTTTAGCATATTTTGCTTCAGAAAATTGGCTTTCATCAAAACTAATATTAAATGTTTGTACTTTTTGTGAAGACACCTTGCTCATTAAACCAACAATAACGCTACTATCAATGCCACCAGATAAAAATGCGCCAAATGGAACATCTGCAACTAACTGTCTTTCAACTGAGGCCGTTAGTAATTCATTTACTTTAGTACAGGTTTCTTTATATGATAAATCTTGTTTTGATTTTGTATAATCATTAATATTCCAATATTGCTGAATTTTTAATGTACCATTTTGTAATTCTAAAATATGCCCTGGCATCAACATAAAAACATCTTGCAAAATAGTGTTGGGTGCATTAACAGTTGTATACTGAATATACTCAGCAACAGATTTTACATTAATTTTTTTGTCGATTAAACCTGAGTGTATCAAGGCTCTGATTTCAGAAGCAAATAACAACACATTATTTTGGTAATGATAATATAATGGCTTAATACCTAATCTATCTCGAGCAATAATTAATTTTTGTTCAACTTTATCCCAAACAGAAAAAGCAAACATACCATTAAATCGTTTCACACAATCTATACCCCAACGCAAATAAGCCGCTAACACAACTTCGGTATCTGTATTTGTTTTAAAAATATATGGTAAATCTTTTGAGCCCTGTTGAGCTCTTTGAAGTTCTAATTTTAATGCTTTATAATTATATAATTCACCATTATAGATTAATATATAGCGACCATCTTGTGAAATAAAAGGTTGATTTCCTGCTTCAGATAAATCAATAATAGATAAACGTCGGTGTCCTAAAAAGCAATGCTCATCATTCCAAAAACCCTCTGCATTTGGACCACGATGAGCAATGGCATCATTCATTTTTTTTATAGCAGTCTGGTATACCGAATTATTTATTTGATGTCCAACAATTCCTGTAATTCCACACATAATTTACAAACCGATTGATTTCAAATACTTTTCATTAGCCAGCATTCTTTTTATTCCTTCCTCTACAGTAATTAAATCCCTTGCTAATATTTCTTTCATTTTTGTATTATCTGGCTGACGGCGAGTCATATCACCATCTTTAAGTGCAGGTATATGAATAATTTTTGACGCACTGTTAGTTAATGAAACTACTAAATTTGCCAGTTCTAAAATTGTCATTAGCTTATCGCTACCAATATTGATGACATCATTCTCTAACAATTTTTCGTTCATTATAGTACAAATAGTATCTACATTATCATCAATATATGTGAAAGTTCTCGTTTGAGAACCATCACCATAAATAGTAATATCTTGATTTTTGAGCGCCAATGCTAAAAAACGAGACACTACAAAATCGGTACTTTGATTTGGACCATAAGTATTAAAAAATCGAAAGATAGTATATGGCAACCCATACTCTTGTTGGTAACTTTTCAAGAAACTTTCACCAACATTTTTAACTACTGCATATGGCACACGAGAATTTAATGGGGTGCGGTGTTCATGCTGTGGCAATTCTACCGGCTCTCCATAAACCTCTGATGAAGAGGAAAAAAACACATGTTTAACAGTTGAGTTTTTTGATAAATTTAACACATGTTTAATGCCAGAAATATCATTTAAAACACTAACCGGATTTTCTTGAGTTCTAATAACTCCAACAACTGCAGCAAAATGAAACACATAATGAAAATTATATGCCAACATGATTGATGAAATTTCACGATAATTATTAACATCTGCTTTTATGAATTTCCAGTTTTCGTATTCTGCAGAAGGTAATTTTGATAAAAATCCAGTAGATAAATTATCTACAACCACAACAAAATTATTTTTATCCTGAACTAATTTTTCAACTAATGCACCGCCAACATTGCCTGCTCCTCCGGTTACTAAAATTTTCCTCATAAAGTATCTAAAATAACAATAGCGAATATACTAAATTTACACTAACTGTAGATATCAATATAGTTAATTCATAAACCAAAA
>JBILOV010000280.1:0-2965 GCA_044374335.1 Bacteroidia bacterium
CTTCGCCAAATGGTTTTTATGCAGAAGAAGCTTGCCAAATGATGCGTTATGCCGGAATGAATGATAAATTATCATCTGTTGGTATTTATGAAATTAATCCAGCATACGATACACATGGTAAAACATCTAATTTAGCGGCACAAATGATTTGGTGTTTTATGGATGGTTTTTATAACCGTAAAAGTGATTATCCATCTCGCACAAGTACGGATTATATTAAGTTTCATGTGGTACTGCAAGACGAGAAATATGAAATAAATTTTTATAAGAGTAAAAAAAGTGATCGTTGGTGGATGGAAATTCCTTATCCTCCAACAAAAGGCTTAAAATTTGAAAGACACACTTTATGGCCTTGCTCTTATAAAGATTATGAAATGGCTATAAATAATGAAATTCCTGATCGGTGGTGGCAAACCTATCAAAAATTAGCTTAATTTTTTTTAGAACAATATTTTTTCAAGTTCAAAATAAACTACGTAAGCATTAATTTTTAAGCCCTTTTTAAACATTAAAATGGACTTTTTGTTTCCCTTTATAAAACGTATTTTTGACTTGTTAATTTTTATATACATGAATGTTCAATCACTTTTAAAACGCGCCCTCAATTTGGAGTTTTTATCTATTGAGGAAGGAGTTTTTTTATATGAACAAGCAACAACGGCAGAGTTGATGTTTGTTGCTAATGATATTAGAAATATTAAAAAAAATAATTCTAATAAAGTAACCTGGATTATTGATAGAAATGTAAATACAACCAATGTATGTATCGCCAATTGTAAATTTTGCAATTTTTATCGCATTCCGGGTCATGCCGAATCTTACATTACAAGTATTGAAACCTACAAGAAAAAAATTGAGGAAACTTTTAAATATGGTGGCGAGCAATTATTGTTGCAAGGTGGGCATCATCCAGATTTAGGATTAAGTTATTACGTTAATTTATTTAAGGAGTTAAAATCGCTTTATCCTAATTTAAAATTGCATGCTTTAGGTCCTCCTGAAATAGCACATATTACAAAGCTTGAAAAATCGACACATCTTGAAGTTTTAAAAGCATTAGTGGATGCAGGGATGGATAGTTTGCCTGGAGCAGGAGCAGAGATTTTAAATGATAGAGTACGTCGTTTAATTTCTAAAGGTAAATGCACAGGTCGCGAATGGCTAGATGTGATGCGCGCTTGCCACCAGTTAGATATTACAACATCAGCTACAATGATGTTTGGACACATTGAAACTATTTACGAACGTTTTGAACATTTAGTTTGGTTAAGAGAAGTTCAAGCTGAAAAACCGAAAGATGCTAAAGGGTTTTTAGCATTTATTCCTTGGCCTTTTCAGGATGATGGTACCTTATTAAAACGAGTAAAGGGAATTACTAATAATGTAAGTTCGGATGAATACATTCGCATGTTAGCTTTAAGCCGAATAATGTTGCCAAATATCGAAAACATTCAAGCATCTTGGTTAACAGTTGGTAAACAAACAGCACAAATATGTTTGCATGGCGGTGCCAATGATTTTGGTAGTATTATGATTGAAGAAAATGTAGTGAGTGTTGCGGGAGCGCCACATCGTTTTACTTATAAAACAATTCAAGACGCAATTAAAGAAGCAGGTTTTGAACCACAGTTAAGAAATCAGCAATATGGTTTTAGAGATGTGCCTGAGGAAATTGAAGAACAAATTATTAATTATTAATTGCTATTTCAATGAACGTAGTTATCACAGGAGCAAGCAGAGGAATTGGTTTTGAAACAGCACAGTTGTTTTTGAAAAATAATCATCAGGTTTTTTGTCTAACAAGAAACACGGAGTCTTTAGAGAATTTAAATAGTCCCAATTTGCATATTATTTCAACAGATTTAACCTCTACCGAAAGTATAGATCATGCTGTAGCTATTATAAAATCTAAAGTAAATTGTATTGATGTGGTTATTAATAATGCAGGAAGTATTGTAAATAAACCTTTCGAAAAAATTGATTATCAAGAATTAGAAATTGTATATCGTGTAAATGTGTTTGCTCCGTTTTATTTAACGCAGCAATTGTTGCATTTATTAGGTCGACATTCAAAAGCACATGTTGTAAACATCAGCAGTATGGGCGGTTTTCAAGGTAGTGCAAAGTTTCCTGGATTATCTTCTTATAGTTCTTCAAAAGCAGCTATTGCAGGCTTAACAGAATGTTTAGCGGAGGAATTTAAAGAGAAAAATATTTCGGTAAATTGTTTAGCACTTGGGGCTGTTCAAACTGAAATGTTAGAAGAAGCTTTTCCAGGTTATCAAGCCCCTTTAAAACCAAATCAAATGGCAGACTATATTTATGATTTTGCAATAAAAGGTCATCTGTATTATAACGGAAAAATATTGCCCGTATCATCAAGCACACCTTAATATTTTTTTTATGAAGAAAATTAGTATTTGTTTATTCTTACTATTTAGTTTTTCTTTATTTGCTCAAACAAGGAAATCCAAAATTAAATTAGTTCAATATGTGCCTTATTGTGGTGGCGCCAAACCAAATAAAGATTTAAAAAATACGCCCAATAAGTCGGTGACCTATGCAAATAAAAAATTAATTTTTATTTCCGACAAACAATTAGTTGATACGATCATAACAGACAAAAATGGTTATTTGAAGTATAATTTACCTAACGGTATTTATAATTTTTATGAACCCTGGAAGTTTTACAAACTGATACCCAAAGGACTGCAAGAAAATAATATAAATATGGATTGTTTAAAAGAAGAATGGACAAAGGAAGATTTAAAAATGACTGTTTCAAAAAAGACAGTAAGCGTTGTTAATAATTTATTGTATCCAAAATGTGCATATCAATTTCCTTGTTTAATAAAAAAATATCTGCCTAATTAATAATGAGATCGATTTTTGTTTTATTTATTTTTATTTTTTATCAAATCTCTTTTGCTCAAGATTTAACTCAAACCATCAGAGGTAAGGTTTT
>JBILOV010000256.1:0-3306 GCA_044374335.1 Bacteroidia bacterium
ACCAGGTGCCGTTATTAGTATATTAAATACAGATCCTATTAAAGCAACAACAACCGATGAAAATGGAAAATTTCGTTTTGATGATATTTTATTGGGAAGAAAGCAACTCAAAATTTCCTTGATTTCTTATAAAGAAAAATCTCAAACAGTATTGCTTACAACAGGAAAAGAATCTGTTTTAAATATTGAATTGGAGGAGAGTGCTTTACAAGGACAAGAAGTGGTAATTACTGCAGAGTTTGATAAAACAAAATCCAATAACAAAATGGCAACGGTTAGCTCGCGTGTTTTTAGCACAGAGGAAGCGTCGCGATATGCCGGTAGTAGAGGAGATCCTGCTCGTATGGCTGCAAATTTTGCCGGAGTTAGTGGTGCTAACGATAGCAGAAATGATATTATCGTAAGAGGTAATTCTCCTCTCGGAATTTTATGGCGATTAAATAGTTTAGATATTCCTAATCCTAGCCACTTTGGTAGTATGGGTTCTTCTGGCGGTCCAATTAGTATTTTAAACAATAATACATTGGATAATTCTGATTTTATGACGGGTGCTTTTCCAGCAGATTACGGCAATGCAACGGCTGGTGTATTCGACTTAAAAATGCGCTCTGGAAATAATGAGAAATATGAATTTTTAGGAATGGTTGGGTTTAATGGATTTGAATTAGGAGCAGAAGGACCATTTAATAAAAAGAAAAAAAACGGTTCTTTTATGATTAATTATCGGTACTCAACATTATCTGTTTTTAAAAAAATAGGTTTAGATTTTGGTACGGGTAGCGCAGTACCACAGTATCAGGATATCACTTTTAAATTTGATTTGCCAACAAAAAAAGCTGGCAAGTTTTCTATTTGGGGAATTGGTGGTTTAAGTTATGCTGAGTTGTTGCAAAGCCAGCAATCAAAAGAAAATAATTTATATGGTTATAGCGGCAGAAATATGTTGTTTAGATCTAATGTTGGAGCAGCAGGTATTTCACACACCTATTTAATAAATACAAGTTCATATATAAAAACAAATGTTGGTGTTTCAGGACAATATAATTTAATTAAAGCAGATAGAGTAGATACAAGTACAAATCCTGTAACAGTTAGACCTGAATATAGAAACGTATCTTACACAACTAAATATTCGTTTAATAGTACTTATAATAAAAAATTTAATTCACGTAATTTTTTAAATGCCGGAGTTTATGCTGATTTGTATAATACAACATTTGTAGACAGCATAGATACTTATGGAACAGGTTTTGTTACTTTAAGAAATTATAATGGTCAAACCGCTTTAGCAAGGGGTTTCTTGCAATGGAAACATCATTTTAGTGAGAAATTTTATTTAAATGTTGGAGTAACTTATCAGTATTTAATATTAAATAATTCGCAATCACCCGAGCCGCGTTTAGGTTTGAAGTATGAAATCAATAAAAAACAATCGTTAAGTTTTGGAGCAGGTTTGCATAGTCAGGTGCAACCTTTATATGTATATTTTGCAACAGCTAATTTAGGAGGTGGAAAAGTAAAAGAAACAAATAGAAATTTAGATTTTACAAAAGCCGCGCACGCTATTTTAGCATATGATGTGAATTTATTTAATAGCGTTCGCATAAAAACAGAATTGTACTATCAATATCTATATAGTATTCCTGTAAAATCAAGAAGAGATTATTTTAGTACTATAAACCTAGGCGCCGATTTTGAAAGTCCTAACATCGATAGCTTAGTTAACAATGGCACTGGCCAAAATTATGGATTTGAATTAACGCTCGAAAAATTTTATAGTAAGGGTTATTATTTTTTGCTTACCACATCTTTATTTGAAAGTAAATATATTGGAAGTGATGATGTGCAAAGAAATACCGCTTTTAATGGCAATTACGTCATAAATGCATTAGTGGGAAAAGAATTTAAAATAAAAGAAAAGCATACTCTCGCCTTAGATTTAAAAATAACATATGCTGGAGGTAAACGCTACGTTCCAATTGATATTGAGAAATCAATTCTTTATCAGCGAGAAATTAAGAATGGTTCGGTAGCTTACGAAGCGCAGTACGATCCTTATTTTAGAATTGACGTAAAGCCATCCTATAAATTAAATACAAAACGCTTTACACATGAGTTGAGTGTGGATATTCAAAACGTAACGAAGCATAATAATATATTTCAGCAACAATACGATTTAAATACACAAACTATAAAAACAGATTACCAACTGAAATTTTTTGTGATTCCTCAGTACAGATTAACTTTTTAATAAAACTTGAAGATCTTGAATCATCAAAATGTTTATTATTAGGAAAGGACTTAGAAACTAAAAATTTGGTTACAAATTTGAAGATGGTTGTAAAGAAGATAAAACTTATAACAGGAAAATAAGTATAATATAAAAATCCCCACTGATGTTCTAGTTGGGGATTTTTAATTTTTTATAAAAAGAGGTATTAGTTAAAGAATGAAATTTATAACGATAATTCATATGATTGAAACAAAAAATAAATAACATAACCTTTCAATACTATGAGGTTGGTGTTTTATTAATTATCCATCAAAATAAAGAATTAATTAATTACCGGTAAGAAACTATAGTTTTTACTGTACTCTAACATTTGATTAGTAAAGCTTTTTGGATACTCTACTTTTACATCTGTAATTTTTCCGTTTTCAATTACTGGAATTAATTTTGGTTGAATAAATCCTTGATATGGAGCCATCTCCAATTTTTTGTAGCGTTCTAATACTTCTTTGTGTAAAGCTAAATCAACTTTCACTCCATAAGTTTCAATTAAAGCTTTACCTGCTTTATAATCTCCTTGAGATTTAATGCGTTGTAATTCCTTTAATAATTCGCCAAACAAAACCCGTAATTTTAAATAATCGTTTACTACAAAATACGTTTTACCATTCTCTACTTTTTGTTCAATCACATTCTCTTTTTTACCCTTTTCAAATGCCCACTTAGCAATCATTTGGCGATTACGCATATGAGCCTCTTCAATATTATCTCCTAATTTTAAACGAGACAATTGAATCATTAAACCTTTAGTAATATATTCATCATAAGATGCTTTGCCATAATCTAAAGATGGCATTACACCAAGCTCTACTAATTTTTTATCCATTAAATAATATAAGGCTACTAAATCAGCACGACCTTCTTCTAATGCAGACGCATAATTTTTTAAAGTTTCATGAGGCTGACCAACACCCGGTTCAATTT
This sequence comes from Bacteroidia bacterium, assembly GCA_044374335.1. Taxonomy (GTDB): domain Bacteria; phylum Bacteroidota; class Bacteroidia; order B-17B0; family Aurantibacillaceae; genus UBA4416. The sequence goes on from JBILOV010000256.1 coordinate 3,215, forward strand.
GACCACTTGCGTGCCCAATAACCTCATGCATATCTGTGTGTAATTTATCAGCCAAACCAGCATAGTCTAATACACTTTTCTTAATAGCATCA
>JBILOV010000106.1:0-7515 GCA_044374335.1 Bacteroidia bacterium
TTAGTGGCCTTAGGTTATGTGCTGATTGCATTTGCAGTGAAAGGTTTAGGTTTAAGTGGTAAAGTAAGTATGTGGTGGCTTGTTGCATTATATGTAATACACTCAATGGGAGAATTATGTTTATCTCCGATCGGTTTATCAATGGTTTCTAAATTAGCACCTATTCGTCTTTCTTCTTTATTAATGGGCACATGGTTTTTAGCAAATGCAGCAGCTAATAAATTTGCTGGTACGCTAAGTGCTTTAATCCCTCCAACTCCAGATCCAGCCAATCCTGCTCCAGTAGAATTTCCTTCTTTCGTAGGTTTTCAAATTACAAACTTATATGAGTTTTTTATGGTGTTTATTGTTATGACTGGAGTAGCAGCTGGCATTTTATTTATTTTAAGTTCTTGGTTGCAAAAAATGATAACTGAAAAACAAGTTGAAGCATAAACAACAACAAATTTTATATTAATAAAATACCCCCTAATAAACCTAAAATAAAAAATAGATTTATTAGGGGTTTTTAATTTCATTAAATATGGCAGAAGTAACTATTACAATTGAAGAAATACAAAATTTTAAAGGTAAATATCCTAAGCAATTATGGTATTTATTTTTCAGTGAAATGTGGGAACGCTTTAGTTTTTACGGAATGCGTGGAATGTTGGTGTTTTTTATGGTGCATCAGTTATCTATGAACGAAGTAGTAGCTAATTTGCAATATGGCGCCACACAAGCTTTTGTATATGCTTTTACTTTTGTGGGTGGTTTATTTGCTGATAAAATTTTAGGTCTACGTAAATCCTTATTTTGGGGCGGACTATTAATGATTGTGGGAAGTATTATTTTGGCGATTGATCCAAAATCATTTTTCTTTCTAGGAATTGCCTTTAATATTATTGGAACTGGTTTTTTTAAGCCAACCATTTCATCCATTGTAGGAAACTTATATAAGCAAGGAGATAATCGAACAGATGCTGGTTTTTCATTGTTTTACGCTGGTGTTAATTTAGGAGCTTTGCTTGGTGGTTATTTATGCATTGCTATTGGTAAGGGACAATTATTTCAAAACTTTATTCCTGCACATTTAGCATGGAATGTTGCTTTTGGTTTGGCCACAATTGTTATGGTAGTTAGTTTATTAACTTTTGTTCGAACTCAAAAAAGTTTAGGAAATATTGGTATTTCTCCATTACTAGATAAGGAACCTAAAAAACGAAAAGTAATTGAAATCGTAACATATATTGGTTCATTAGCAATTATTCCGCTTATTATTTTACTAGTATCTAATTCCGAGTACACAGATTTGTTTATGTTTATTATTGGGCCTTGTTCATTATTATATCTCTTTTATGAAATGCGAAGTTTCTCTTTACAAGAAAATAAAAAATTAGTGGCTGCTTTAATTTTTATTTTATTCTCCATTTTTTTCTGGGCATTTTTTGAGCAAAGTGGCGGATCGTTAAGTTTATTTGCAGCCAATAATTTAAATAGTTCGGTTGCTGGAATTACATTAGATCCTAATGGAGTAAATAACTCTGCCAATTCATTATTTGTTATTGCCTTTGCTGGATTATTAGGATTATTATGGATATGGTTAAGTAAGCATAAATTAGAACCGAATACAATTGTAAAATTTGGTTTAGGATTTTTATTTTTAGCAGGAGGATTTTATGTTTTTTATTATACTAAGTTTTTCTCTGACGCTAAAGGAATGACATCACTGGATTTATTTACATTTGGATGGTTCATCATCACTTTTGGAGAATTATGTTTATCTCCCATCGGTATGTCCATTATGACTAAACTATCTCCACAAAAAACACAAGCTGTTTTAATGGGAATGTGGTTTTTAGCTAGCGCATATGGACAGTATTTTGCCGGATTATTGGGAGCCAATATTGCACAGGCATCCGAAAATGCGAGTAATTTTGAAAAACTAACTATTTATGCTGATGGTTATAAGCAACTAGCAATCTATGCGCTTATTGCCGGTATTATTTTAATTGCCATATCGCCTTTAGTTAAAAGGTTAATGGGAGGTATTAAGTAATTTTTTTATCAATAATTTAAATACGCATTTCAACTTGTAAAGTAATGTATAAAATATCAATAAAAATGTGATGCTATTTATACTTATCCATAATAAATAAAATACAAAGAGTCAAAACACTTTACTACATTAAACATAAAAATGAAAAAGAAATATTCTCTATTAAATACCATATTTATTATTACTATAATGTTGAGTAGTTGTAGTAATTCTAATTCAAATGAATCATCTTTAATTAATAAAAAGGATTCAATTTTAAATAACGAATCAGCATTTATAGTAAATCAAAAAGCTGAAACGACTATTGAGGAATTTCAGTTAGTTTCTATTATCGGTCAATTTGCTCCTCATGGTGCAGTTTATGAATACGATTCAATTAAGCGTTCTTGGTGCGAGAGGCCAATGGCTGCAGATATGCTTGCCCATGCAACTCAAAACAATATAAAAGATCCTAAAAAAATTCCTGATTTATCTAGTTTTTTTAATAATCAAACTACAAAATATTTAAATTCATGTCATCTATCAATTAAAACAAAAGGTGATTCAATATACCTTTTATTAAGATACAAAGAAAAAATAATGTATGAGTGTTCTTATTTTATCCAAAATGAAAATAATAAATCAAAACAAATCAAAATTGATAGATTACCAAATTTAGATATTTCAAAAGATATAGCAGGTGAAGGTTCAATGGATTTGTCAGAAGGCAGAGAATTCATAATTACAATCGGAAAGAATCCACTACTATCGTTCTCAAATGATATTGGAAATTATGATTTATTATTTACTAAAATAAATTCTGCTAATTAAAAGTTATAAAACAAAAATTTATTCTTAGCTATTGCTTATTTTTTTATGAAGCTAGTATTATAAAAATAGCAAGTAAATTTTTTTTCAAAACTAACATCATTAATTGTAAAAGAATTATCTCAACAATAAATTTCTTTTTGTTAAATAAGTTTGCAATACATTATTGAAACCTTCATTAATGTCCGCTTCAACAAAGTCAATTTTATATTGCCCGCATTTTAGTTTAATGGCTTCGTTGTATTCATATATTTTTTTTAAATACATCTCTTTAACCTCATTAGGATTTAATTTAATTTCCTCTTTGGTTTCGATATCAATAAAATGGTGCGGGCGATTTTCAAATTCAAAATCTAGCTCTTGTTTTTTATCGGCTACATGAAACAAAACCACATCATGCTTTTTATATTTTAAATGTTGCAACGCCGTAAAAATAGATTCTAAATTAGATTGCTCCTCAAACATATCGCTAAAAATTACAACGAGAGAACGTTTATGAATTATTTCAGCTACTTGGTTTAATGCTTTTGCTGATTCAGTTGCAGATACATCTTCGTAAACTGTTTTATTTAATAATTCTTCTAACTCATGATACATTACCTTTTGTTGAGAAGGATTACTTTTAGCAGGATAATGCTTATGAATTTCTTTATCAAAAAATGTAATACCAATAGCATCACGTTGATTTTTTAATAATTGAATCATGGCTGCGGCTGCATAAACCGAAAACGATAATTTATTCATCGCACCCGTTTTTCTTTCTAATGGAAACAACATAGAGTTAGATGTGTCAATAATAATCTGACAACGTAAATTAGTTTCTTCTTCGTAACGCTTGATAAAAAGTTTATCTGTTTTGCCAAACAATTTCCAATCAATGTGTTTGGTGCTTTCGCCTTTATTATAGATACGATGCTCGGCAAACTCAACAGAAAATCCATGAAACGGACTTTTATGCAAACCTGTAATAAAACCTTCTACTACTTGTTTGGCAAGTAGTTCAAGTTTTGAAAAAGGCTCAATAAGTTCCCTGTTAATCATATCATAAAAATACCATAATATTAATTGGAATCAAACTAGTTGATTGGGTAATAGTATTTAAAACTTTTAGTTTCGTCAGTACAATAATTCAGCAGGTTTTACTGATGTTTTAATTTACTATTTGTGACTTCACAAAAAATACACATTTATATAAATTAGTAATTCAATAATTTCAACAACTTTTCTTTAAATCGTTCTTTTGGTAAAAAATTAATTTCTAAATCTGCATTCATTGGCACTGGCGTATCTAAACTGCCTTCACGCATGACCGGCGCATCTAAATAAGAAAAGCAATGTTCTGTTATTAAGGCGCTAATTTCTCCGCCAATTCCACCTGTCAACGTATCTTCATGTAAAATAAAAGCTTTACCTGTTTTCTTTACAGAAGTATAAATAGCTTCAGTATCTAATGGTGCCAAGGTCCTTAAATCTATTAAATCTGCTGAAATTTCTGGATTTGTTTCTAATAATTCGATAGCCCAATGAACTCCTAAGCCATATGTTACAATTGTTACAGCTGCTCCTTCTTTTACTAAACGCGCTTTGCCAAAAGGAATGGTAAAATAGTCATCTAAAACATCTTCATCTATACTTCTGTATAATCCCTTGTGTTCAAAAAACATTACTGGATTTGGGTCTTCAAATGAGGCTAATAATAAACCTTTAGCATCACTTGGAAAAGCAGGATAAGCAATTTTTAAACCTGGTGTTTTAAAAAACCATGCTTCGTTACTTTGGCTATGAAAAGGGCCAGCAGCAACTCCAGCACCGGTTGGCATTCGAACTACCACATCGGCGTTTTGTCCCCATCGGTAATGTGATTTAGCCAAATTATTAATAATTTGAGTCATGCCTTCTGTTACGAAATCAGCAAATTGCATCTCCACCATAGCTTTATGTTTATTAATTGATAAACCAAAACCAGCACCTAAAATAGCAGATTCACATAAAGGTGTATTTCGCACACGCCCTTTTCCAAATTCTTCTACAAAACCATCGGTGATTTTAAATACCCCGCCATAATCTGCAATATCTTGTCCCATTAAAACTAAGTTATCATGCTTGCGCATGGCTAAACGCATACCGTCGCTAATGGCATCAATTAAACGCTTGTTAGTTTTTGTACCCGATTGATTTGAAGTATCAGCAATCGTACATGGCATAAATAATTCGGTAATTTCTTTTTCGGTATTTGGTGGAGGTAATGTTTCAGCATAAGCTAATTCCAAACCTTCATCAATATCTTTTTTAATATCAGAGCGTAATTTTTCAATAATATCTTCTGTTAAAACACCTTCATCTAATAAAAATTTCTCAAAGGTATTAACGGGGTCTTTTCTTCCCCAAACATCAAATAATTCTTTTGGTACATATTTAGTTCCTGATGCTTCTTCGTGCCCACGCATACGAAAAGTAACACATTCTAATAAAATAGGGCGTGGATTTTCTCTCATGGATTCCGCTAAATTTTTAACGGTTTCATATACTTTTAAAACGTTGTTTCCATCAATACCAACACCTTCAATGCCATAACCAATGGCTTTATCTGCAAAAGATTTGCAACGAAATTGTTCGTTACTTGGTGTAGATAATCCGTAACCATTATTTTCAACAATAAATATAACCGGTAAATCCCAAACGGCTGCAGTGTTGATGCTTTCATGAAAATCACCTTCGCTTGCTCCGCCGTCGCCACTAAAAACAACGGTTATTTTTTTCTCGTCGCGTAATTTATTTCCTAAGGCAATACCATCAGCCACGCCCATTTGTGGACCTAAATGCGAAATCATTCCAACAATGTTATATTCCTGAGTTCCAAAGTGAAAACTTCTATCTCTGCCTTGCGTAAATCCACTTGGCTTGCCCTGAAACTGGCAAAATAAACGGTTCATAGGAATGCCACGCGTGGTAAACACACCAAGGTTACGATGCATTGGTAAAATAAACTCGTCTCTGTTTAAAGCTGTTGCAACTCCAACAGAAATTGCTTCCTGGCCGATGCCACTAAACCATTTTGCAATACGACCTTGACGTAGAAGAATCAACATTTTTTCTTCTATTAAACGAGGAGTTAATATGTTTTTATAGAGTTCTAATAACGTATCATCTTTTTGTTTACGTCTGTCAAACTTAATTGGAGATTCTGCTGTAATCATTTAATGTGTTTTTTATTGTTTTTTTGCCACATAGTACAACCATGATTAATTATTAATGTTTTGCATTGAGTAACATGGCTATTTCATGTAAATTTGTAGCGAAAATACCAATTTTAGCTTTACTTTTGATTATTATTAATCAACTATTTATTAATGAAAAATGTTTTTCTGATTTTTTTATTATTTCTTTCAATTATTTTGAAATCTCAAGTAATGTGGCAGGTAAAATCGAATGTAAGTACAAAATGGTATTTACAAGAAAATGACGAGTTTAATGAAGAAGGTTTAAACACTAGTTTATGGAAAACCGGTTATCCTTGGGGTAATTACGTTTATAATATAGATTTATTATATAAGGCAGAAAATGTTGTTTTTGAAAATGGGGCACTATCTTTAATTACTAAAAAGCCACAACAACAGCAGGTAATTATTGGCGAGTATATTGATACTGAATACTTGAAAAAGAAAAATAAGTTTCCTAACGAAAAAGGAGAGTTTACTTATGATTATTCCGGAGGTGCTATAAGCTCAATAAAACAATATAAATATGGTTATTTTGAAATTCGATTTAAGGCAAATGAAGAAAAAGGAATTTGGCCTGCGTTTTGGTTATATGGTGGAAATCCCAATGAAGAAATAGATTTTTATGAAGGAAAGGGAGAACGTGAAAATCAAATTCATTTAGATGTTCATTGCCCAAAAGGTTGTGAAGATTATAAAGGTGGTTTTTTAAATTTAAAGAAAAATTGGGGTGCTTGGGTAAAAACAAAACAAAGCTTGGCAAACGATTGGAATATAATTTCGGGAGAATGGCAACCAAATTATGTGAAGTTTTTTTTTAATGGACAGCCTATAGGATATTATGAAGGTGAATTTACAACGGCGCAAAATTTAATTATAAATAGCGCTGTAGCAAAAAACAAAGAAGCTTTTAACCCTGGACCTGATGAAAAAACAAAATTTCCAAATTCATTTTTGGTTGATTATATTCGTATTTGGAGTCAAGAAGATACAATTGATAGATTAAAGGATCGATATAAATTGTTTGAAAACACAGCTAAAACAATAAACAGTAATAATTTGTATGATACGCAGCCCAAGAGTAAGGTGAATTTTATTTATAATAAAAAAGAATTAAATCAGGAGCAAGGCTGTATTACTTTGTTGCCTGTTTTTTATAATAAATATAGTGTTTCATTAGCCGGAAAAAATTTAGGTAAAATACAAATTGATGTGGTTGATTTAAAAGATAATAAAGTTGCAGGTTGTGCAATAGAAAATTCTGAGTATTACATTTTGGATTTAAGTACTTTGCCAACTGGTGGTTATAAAATAAAAATTAATGTATTAAATCAATTATTAGTTCATGAAATCCCAGTGATAAACCCAATAAGAATAGGAGAGGAGCATTAATGCAAGAATTAATTATAGTTATCTTATTAATCTTTGCTATAACTTATATAGGTTATAGAA
>JBILOV010000107.1:0-7512 GCA_044374335.1 Bacteroidia bacterium
ATAATTATTTATTATAGAGGGTCAAAGATAATTATTTTTTTTATTGATTATTAGATTAGTTTATTTAACCATAATTAAAATATCCAAAAAAAAACGTCCTTCTATAGTTAGAAGGACGTTTTAAAGAAACAATAATAATTATTATTATTCAATAATTAACTTTTTAGTAATTTTATTATTATCAATAACAAGCGTTATAAAATAAATACCGGCATTTAATTTACTTGAAGTATTAACTGTATATTTTGAGTTAACACCTGCTGCTGCATTTACCTGGTTTTGTTCAACAATTCTACCTGTAACATCATAAACTAAGATGTCAATTTTAGAATCTTTAGGAGATGTTAATTGAATAGTTGCAGATGAATTTGTTGGATTAGGATAAATTGATAAACCAAGTGAGTTTTCAAATTCATGAATCCCAACAGTTCCACTAATATTAATATTATCAATATATAAATTTTGAGACTGCCCGTTTTCTATGTCATTCATAAAATAAAATCTGAATTTCACATCTCTTTTGTTATCTACAAGCGAGCTAAAAAATCCATTGGCAACGGTCACATTTTTCCATTTTGGATTTGGATTTGTTGAGCTAGTTAAAGAACTCAATGGAATGTAAGGAGCATTAACTGTACCTCCAGTTGCAGCTACCATTGCTGTAATTGCAGGAATTGAAGGCATATTAGACCATGTTCCACCACAATCTAAACTATATTGAACACGGAAATCATCTGATGTAACGCCTGTTTTTCTTGCAAAAGAGTAATCAAATGAGAAAGAAATATTAGACGTATTTGTAAAATCAAAATTTGGAGTTTCCATAATATCAACATTTCCAGCAAAACCAGGGAAGAAACTTACATAATTTGCATTACCAAGAACTAATGAATGATAAGAATTACTTAGAGTTCCAGCTCCATAATTAGACATTTCCCATGAATGAGTATTATAATCAGCATTAACATTTACCCAACCAGCAGGCCACCACTGACCTGATTCAAAGTTTTCTGAATAAGGTAAAGATATTAAGCCTGCATTCCAATTTGTAGTAACATATGATTCTACTGTTTTAGTAGATGAACCATTACCATTTGAAGTAGTTAAGGAAACAGAATATGTACCTGGAGTTGAATAAGTAACAGATTGAGTTGCTAATGTAGATGTAGCAGGAGAACCACCTTCAAATACCCAAGAGTATGATGATGGAGTTGAATTATACGATGTACTGTTATATACTATAGATTGACCTGCACATGTTATTAATTTGTTAGAAGCAAAATCCGAAACTGGTCCACAAGGTGATACAGTTGTTGGATTACCATTAGCATCTAATATTCCTGTAAATTTTAAATTTAAAGTATCAACTAATAAATTTCTATTACCAATAGTTGAACTAGCAGATAATCTCATTTTATTTACTTGTCCTTCAGTAAACATTTTAGGACAAGAAGAGTAATCCATAATGTTTTCTATGTTAGGTCTAATATCATCACAAGATGGTATACCAATATTTAATGTATAATCTTCAATTTCTCCGCTGGTTGGTGTAAATAAAGCACTAGTTATTGGAGAATCACTTGTAATAACTCGCATTCTTGAAGGTCCTTTAAGTCCCGCAGGGATAACCGTACTTACTGAAAATGTTTGATTACCAAAAAATCCGGCACCTGAATTAAACAGTGTTTCATTGCCATCTAAAAAATCACCGTCTTTATTATAATCACAATAAACAGCAACATAATTAGCAACACTTGGTGATGCCGTGCTTTGAACAGAAAGAATATTGGTAGTTCCTGCAGTAAAATCATTTCCATAAACTAATGAAAAATCAGAATAACCGCCAGCTACTCCAGATGCAATAACATTTGATGAGTCGGTTGCTGTTGTTGGAACTGTTCCTGTAAGAGAACTAAGTGGTCTTTTAAAATAACCAGATAATGTATTTATTGTTGTTGAATTAGTCATAGTAGCACCTAATTTTACTCTAACAATATCTGATCCATCAGAAGGATTTGTAACTGAAGGTACAAAAGAATAATTTGCAGCTTTAGGGCAAATACTGAAAAAACCAGTAGTTTTTGGTGTATCACCAATATCGTCATTACTACATTCTGAACCAGGTTCATTTGTAGAACCAAAAGTATGACTTAAACCAAACCAATGACCAATTTCATGACTTAATGATCGCGCATCTAATCCTGATAAAAAATCATTTCGATATACGATTGCATCAGCAGGATCAACTGGAGATGTACCCGGTAAATAAGTATATCCAACAATAATACCAATTGAAGAACCTATAATGTTCTTAACAATATAAATATTTAAATATTTTGCTGGACTCCAGTTACCCGCAGCATAAGTACTGTATTGATAATTGAATACATCTGATTGATCCCAATTTGTTTTTGGGTTAAAGTGATGAACTATTCCATTAGTACAGTTACCATTTGGATCTTTTTGAGCTAATGCAAAATGCATGTGAGAATTTTTATATAAAGGATCAAATAACGCGTCAATTGTATTTGTATCATTACCTTGTCTAGAAAAATCTCTATTAACCTGAGCTAAAGCATCAATACAAAGTTGATCATTAATATTTGAACCAGTACCAGGAGCTTCGCCTAAATGTAAAACATGAAAAACAACGGGCACAGTAAAAGTATAATCAGGAGCTAAAGAAGCTGTTTTTGCCGCTGAATTCATATTTTGCAAAAAAGCTTGATATTCAGCTGATGCTGCAGATTCTGCAGCATTTAATTTTGCAGCATATCCAGGAACAGTTTTAAGCAAAGTTTCACGAACTCCGTATGTGTTACATGGCTGAATATTTTGTGCGTTGATAGAAGCTACTAAGGATAAAAAAGCTGTAGCACTAAGTAAGATTTTTTTCATTTTTATATATTTTTATAAATTAAATAAATGGGGATTTATTCTTAACACAAACATAACTAATAATTTAATTAATCCAAAAATAATATTATAAAAAAATGGCTAATATTTAATTGTTAAATTATAGTTTAAAAAAATAACTTACGTTATTTTATTTCCTTCCAATCAATCAAATCTCTTATTACAACAGAGGCGCAAGTCATCCCAAAAACAGCCGGAATATATGAAATTGTTCCATATGCTGATTTTTTAAAATTTGTTCCATCAGTTTTCATAATTGATTTTTTATCAGGCAATTCCGTTGAAAATACTGCCTTTATACCATTTTTGATGCCTACTTCCTTTAATCTTTTTCTTAAATAATAAGCCATTGGGCAATGAACCGTTTTTGAGACATCTAGCACTTTTAACTGGGTTGGATCCATTTTTCCACCAGCGCCCATGCAAGATACAATTTGATGCCCTTGTTCTTTGGCTGTTTTTATTAAATGAACTTTTGGGGTAATGCTATCAATAGCATCAATCACGTAATCAAATTTTTGATGTAAAAGTAAAATCATTTTTTCAGGGTCTTGAAACTCTGAAATAACATTTAACTTAACGTATGGATTAATCTGTAACATGCGCTCTTCCATTAACTTAGCTTTTCCCATGCCATGTGTTGTAGCTAATGCTTGTAATTGGCGATTTCTGTTTGTAGGATCTACCACATCACCATCAACAATAGTTAACTCTCCAATTCCTGCTCTGCATAAAGCTTCTGCGGCATATGACCCTACTCCACCTAAACCAACAATTAAAACATGTGATTTTTGTAAAATATCTAAACCTTCGTCTCCCACTAAAAGGCGAGTACGTTGCATCCAATGTTTATCTTCCATCTTTTTTAAATAAGGTTGTGAAATTACTGTAAATTTTTTCTTTTAAGTCATCTTCTGATATTATAAATTTTTGTGACGCATTTTTATAAATATCTTCAATTAAAATGGTGTTGTTAGTATCTGTTTCTAAAAATAATTTATTTAGTGGAATCGACATAAAATCAAATTTTCTTTTTTTGAAAACATTATCTCCTAATGATAAATAAAAACCTTTTTCGATTAATTGTTCTGCTAATTGGTTAGATTTATTAAACCCGTGAATAATTAAAGGAATTTTATTTTGTAATGGCTCACATATTTTAATTATTTCGTCAAATGCTTTTACGCAATGAATAATTACAGGCTTTTGATATTTTAATGCTAAATCTAATTGAAATTTAAAAATAATTTTTTGAAACTCTAAATCTGCACCCTTTAATTTATCTAAACCACATTCACCAATCGCAATGCAATTTTGATGAGAAAGATAATTTTCAAATACTATTTTTGAAAACTCTAAATGGGCGTCCCAAGGATGAATACCTATTGAAAAGAAAGATTTTGTGTGTATATCTTTTTCAAAACCAAAACGGTTATTAAACAAAAACACACCATCCTCTTTCGATAAATGGTGTGTGTGGATATTGATATTTGGTATCATTATAGTACTGAAATTGTCAGTTACCATTAATTTGATTTAGGGTCTAATGAGATGCTGCTTCTAGACTGCGCTCGAAGTGACATAGTTCAGGATAACCTATAACTTCTTATTCTATTACTATAATGCTTGAGAAAAACCTTCTCTTATTTCATCTGCAACATATTTACCACCGTATAATTTATCTTTAATTTTAGAGAAGCATTCAATAGTGTATCTCACATCTTCAGAAGTATGCATTGCAGTTGGAATTAATCTTAAAATTATCATTCCTTTTGGAATAACAGGATAAACTACCATGGAGCAAAAAATACCAAAATTTTCACGTAAATCAATTACCATATTTGTAGCTTCTGGAATTGAACCGTTCATGTATACAGGAGTTACGGGTGTATTTGTAACTCCAATATTAAATCCTGCATCAACTAATCCCTTTTGTAATTCTGAAGCAATATCCCACAATTTAGTGCGGTACTCTGGATGCTTGTTTATTATTTCTAAGCGTTTTAATAATCCGTAAACCAAAGGCATAGGCAAAGATTTAGCAAATATTTGAGAACGCATGTTATATCTTAGGTAGGTTACAACTTGTTTAGTAGAACTAATGTAGCCGCCAATTAATGCAAATGATTTTGCAAAAGTTCCAAAATAAACATCAATTCCATCTTGACAACCTTGTTGCTCGCCTGTACCACCACCATTTGGACCTAACGTTCCAACTCCATGAGCATCATCAACAAATAAACGAAAAGTAAACTTCTTTTTTAACTCTACTATTTCCTTTAATTTTCCTTGATCGCCACGCATACCAAATACGCCTTCGGTAATTACTAATATACCACCACCGGTTTGATCGGCTAAGCGTTGGGCACGTACTAACTGTTTTTCACAATCTTCAACATCATTATGTTTAAATACGAAGCGCTTACCCATGTGCAAACGAACTCCATCTAAAATACAAGCGTGACTTTCTGCATCATAAACAATAACATCATGTCTATCCACCAAGGCATCAATAGCTGAAACCATTGCTTGATAGCCAAAATTACAAAGAATCGTATCTTCTTTTTTTGATAATTTAGATAAACCTTGTTCTAATTGCTCATGCAAATCAGAATTTCCACTCATCATGCGAGCTCCCATAGGCAAAGCTAATCCAAACTTGGTTGCACCTTCAATATCTGCTTGCCTAACTTCGGGGTGATTTGCTATTCCTAAATAATTATTTAAACTCCAGTTTAATAATTGCTTACCTCTAAAACCCATGTGTGGAGAAACATCACCTTCTAATTTTGGAAATGTAAAATAACCATGAGAGGCTTTTGAATGCTCCCCGATTGGCCCCATATTTTTTTCAATCTTTTCAAATATATCTTTCATGGTAATTGTTTATTTAGTTTTTTTCGAATTAATAAGTTGCGAAATTAATAAATTTATATGACTTTTTTTATTACTCTAAGCATGTGTGAATATTTTTTATTTTCTGAATGAAAAATCCCATAATGGTCAAATTTATCAATACGTACACAACCACTGGCATGAATAATTTGTTGATTTTCTAAAACTATTCCAACGTGTACAATATTTCCTTCTTCGTTATCAAAAAAAGCTAAATCTCCTGGCTCTGCTTCTTCAACAAAACTTAAAGGACTTCCAAGATCTACTTGCTGACTTGCATCACGAGGCAACTTATACCCATTTAATTTATAAACTAATTGCGTAAAGCCTGAACAATCAATACCAAAAGGGCTTCGACCACCCCATAAATAGGGTGCATTTAAAAACAAGTAAGCAGTTTCTTTAATTTCTTTGATTGTTTTTTTAATATTTAAATCATTAGTTGCGCCTTCAAAAATAAAATTATTAACTCCAATTTTTATTTTACCTTTTATTAAATTTGGCAACGTTGCACCAATTGTAATAGGAAATACAAAACTATTATCTAATTGGTTAAGAACCTGAACTAACTCTGAACTCTGAAGATTATTTTTTAAAGACTTAAAATCAATATCAGAAATTTTAGAATGTTGCTTAGAACTAATCCAACAAATGTAATCATCAAAAGTTGTTTTAATTTGAATCCAATCTTCTCCATCTTCAATTATTGTATAAGTTTCTCCAAACAATAATTGAGTTACCATTTCGCTTGTGCTAGATGGTTCTTTTCTGCAAGGGATTATACTAAGATAACAAATACCATAACTCATAATACAAAATTACTTGCAGATTTTAAATAATTTAACTCCAATATTAAATAGTTATCCACTATCAATTATTAATTGAGTAAATGCTAAGTTAAGTTGTAATTTTGCGCGCTATTACAAAAAAAACTTCATGAAAATTTTATATACATACGTTAAAGCTCATAAACCATTAATGTTTTTAGCACTTTTTTTAGCAGCTATTAATCAATGTTTTTCTTTGTGTGATTCCATCATTATAGGTAAACTTATGAATGAATGTGGTGTTGGTGCGGCAAATTTTAATCACAATTATTCCAATTTTACTAAAACAGTTTTAGGATGGTTGGGATTGTCGTTGGGTGCAGCCATGATGTCTAGAATAGCTAAAAACTTTCAAGATTATTTTACCAATATTATAATACAAAGAGTTGGTGCTCAAATGTATACTGACGGTATCCAAAAAGCACTTCAACTGCCTTATCAGGATTTTGAAGATCAACGAAGTGGTGAAACTTTAGGAAGATTACAAAAAGTAAAAATTGATTGCGAAAAATTTATAACATTTTCTATTTCTATGATTTTTCAATCCTTCGTTGGAATTACATTTGTAGTTGCATATGCCATAAATATCCATTGGTTATTAGGACCAATTTTTTTAGCAACAGTTCCTGTCATTGCTTTTATCAGTTCCTTTTTAGGAAAAAAAATCAAAAAGGTATCCAGGGAAATTTTAGGTGAAACAACTGCTTTAGCAGGTGCAACTACCGAATCACTAAGAAATATTGAATTAGTAAAAAGTTTGGGATTAACAGAACAAGAAGTCAATCGTTTAAATACAACCACTATAAAAATATTAGGATTAGAATTAAAGAAGGTACGCTTTATTCGTAGTTTAAGTTTTATTCAAGGAACAACC
>JBILOV010000109.1:0-7495 GCA_044374335.1 Bacteroidia bacterium
TTTTCTTCAGGCCAGTTTTGTATATAACGGTTAGCTTCTTTGTCTAACTTCTTTTCAATTAATTCATTGATATCATCTTGTGACAAATTATCAAAATTATAAGCTCTTGGTACATTTATAAATAGTCCTTCGTATTTAATAAATGGTCCAAAACGACCTTTTCCTTTTGTAACACCTTTACCTTGGTAATGAGCAACTGGTGCATCTGCTAATTCCTTTTCTTTAATAATTTCAATGGCTTGTTCCATATCCATCGATAATGGATCTGTTGTTCTTGGTATTGAAATAAATATTTCACCAAATTTTACATAAGGTCCAAAGCGTCCAACACCAATAATTACTTCTTTATCTTCATATATTCCTAAATTCATAGGAAGTTTAAATAAATCTAATGCTTCTTCTAATGTAATGGTTTCAATACTTTGAGTTCTCCGTAAACTTGCAAAACGTGGTTTTTCTTCCGATCCTTCAATAGTTTCTCCAATTTGTGCTAATGGTCCAAAGCGTCCAACTCTTACCGAAATTGGTTTTCCACTTTCTGGGTCAACTCCTAAAATACGTTCTCCACTAGCACGTTCGCTATTTTCCATTGTGTTTTCAACAGTTTTATGAAATGGGTGGTAAAATTCACCTAACATTTTTTGCCAGTTTAAATTACCTTCCGCAATTTCATCAAACTCTTCTTCAACTTTAGCTGTAAAGTTAAAGTCTAATATAGATGGGAAATATTTCAATAAAAAATCGTTTACTACCATTCCAATATCAGTAGGAAATAATTTAGATTTTTCAGCACCAGTATTTTCTGTTTTTATTTCTCTTGATAAATTTTGTTTTACTAATTTTAAGTTAATATAGTTTCTAGGAGTACCTTCTTTATCAGTCTTCTCCACATAATTACGTTTTTGTACAGTACTAATGGTTGGCGCGTAAGTTGATGGACGACCAATTCCTAATTCTTCTAATTTTTTTACTAAACTAGCTTCGGTATAACGAGCCGGGTGATGAGTAAATCTTTGTGTCGCACTAATTTCTTGACTTTCTAAATTTTCTCCAACTTTCATTGGTGGAAGCATAGACGAATTTTCTTCATCAGTTTCTTCATCATCGGTTCCTTCCATATAAACTTTTAAGAAACCATCAAATTTCAATACTTCACCTTGAGCAACAAATAATTCAGATGCGCCACTTACTTTAACTTTTGCTGTTGTTTTTTCTAATTCAGCATCGCTCATTTGCGAAGCTATGGTGCGTTTCCAAATTAAATCATATAAACGTATTTCGTTACGTTCTCCATCAATTACAGTTCTATCAATATAAGTAGGACGAATGGCCTCATGAGCCTCTTGAGCACCTTTACTTTTGTTTTTATATTTTCGAGGATTGAAATATTTAGCCCCATAATTTTCGTTAATAGCCTTGTTTGCTTGGTTCATTGCTGTATCCGATAAATTTACAGAGTCAGTTCTCATGTAGGTAATTTTTCCTGCTTCGTACAAACGTTGAGCAACTTGCATGGTTTGCGCTACCGAAAAACCTAATTTACGAGCCGCTTCTTGTTGTAAAGTTGATGTCGTAAAAGGTGCAGCCGGAGATCGTTTAGCGGGTTTGGTTTCTAAACTTTCAATGGTATATGAGGCTACTTTACATTTTTCCAAAAAGGCTTGGGCTTCAGCTTCAGTTGAATAACGCTTGTCTAATTCCGCTTTTAAAATTCCGGTTCCAACTTTAAATAAAGCTGATACTTTAAACGCATCGGTCGATACAAATTTTTGTATTTCTCTTTCTCTTTCTACAATTAAACGAACAGCAACTGATTGTACTCGTCCTGCAGATAAACTCGGACGAACTTTACGCCATAAAATAGGTGATAATTCAAAACCAACTAATCTATCTAATACACGGCGAGCTTGTTGAGCATTTACAAGATTAATGTCAATTTCACGTGGATTTTCAATAGCTGCAAGTATTGCAGGTTTTGTAATCTCATGAAAAACAATACGTTTTGTGTTATTTTTGTTCAAGGCTAAAGTTTCATATAAATGCCAACTGATTGCTTCTCCTTCTCGATCCTCATCGGAGGCTAACCAAATCATATCTGCTCCTTTTGATAATTTTTTTAATTCGGCAATTACCCTTTCTTTATCAGGCTGAACCTCGTAGGTGGGCGTAAAATTATTTTCAATATCAACACCAAATCCTTTTTTTACCAAATCTCTTATGTGTCCAAAGCTAGACTTCACTATAAAATCTTTTCCTAAAAATCCTTCGATTGTTTTTGCTTTTGCGGGGGACTCAACTATCACTAAATTCTTTGCCATGTATGAAGTATATATGTATAAAATATTAAAGATTTAAAGTTCAAAAATCCAAAAATAAATAGGTGTCTATAACCTAAAATTTAGATTTTTATTCCTCTAAAATTGTGCAAAGGAAAAAAAATAAATTTGAATAAACCTAATTTTTATTTTTCATCAGGTATAAATTAAAGTAATAGATGTTCTCGTTTTTATTCTAATATCTTGATAATCATTATATTAATATTTTTCATATGGATGTAAATTTTAATATGATAAAAAACACTAGGGTGTCAAAATGTCATAACAAAGGCTTATCTTTGCATTTTTATTGATAGATATGGAGAATAAAATTATAGACGAATCAAAACAAGGAGAAGCTTTAATAATTGAAACTAAAAATAAGGGTGGTAAAAAACTGTTTTTAGAAAGTTACGGTTGTCAAATGAATTTTGCAGATAGCGAAATAGTTGCTTCTATTTTAATAGATAAAGGTTACACAACAACTACTGATTATAAAGAAGCGGATTTAATTTTTGTAAATACCTGTGCGATTCGCGAAAATGCTGAATCTCGAGTTCGTCAGCGTTTATATGATTATAAAAAGATAAAAAAAACTAATAAAAATCTATTAATAGGCGTTTTGGGATGTATGGCCGAACGTTTAAAACATCAGTTTTTAGAGCAAGAAAAATTAGTTGATATGGTTGTTGGCCCTGATGCTTACCGCGACTTACCTAATTTAATTGCTGTTGCCGAAGGTGGACAACAGGCCATTAATGTTATTTTAAGTAAAGAAGAAACATATGCAGATATAGCACCCGTTCGATTAGACCATAATGGTGTAAGTGCCTTTGTAAGTATTATGCGTGGTTGTGATAATATGTGCAGCTTTTGTGTAGTACCGTTTACAAGAGGGCGTGAAAGAAGCAGAGAACCTGAAACTATTGTCAGAGAATGTAAAGAAGCTTTTGAAAAAGGTTATAGAGAAGTAACACTTTTAGGACAAAATGTAAATTCGTATTTGTGGAGTGGAGGAGGACTAAAAAAAGAAACTTTAACCGACGAACAAAAAGCAAGCTCAACAACCTTTGCTGAGTTATTAGAAATGGTTGCACTGATAAATCCAGATTTACGTGTACGTTATTCAACCTCTCATCCAAAAGATATGGGAGATGATGTATTGCATATGATGGCGAAATATGAAAATATTTGTAAATATGTTCATTTACCTGTGCAAAGCGGAAATAGCGATGTATTAGAAAAAATGAATCGTGGATACACACGCGAATGGTATTTGGATAGAATTGCAGCTATCCGCAGGATTATGCCTGATGCAGGAATTAGTGCCGATATTATTACCGGTTTTTGTGGAGAAACAGAAGAACAGCATCAGGATACCTTATCGTTAATGGAAAATGTTCAGTATGAGTTTGCTTACATGTTTTCTTATAGCGAACGTCCTAAAACGTTAGCCGAGCGTAAATTTAAGGATGATGTTCCTGCAGAAGTTAAAAGTCGTCGTTTGACTGAAATTGTTGATATGCAGCGCAAGCATAGTGAAATACGCACCAAACAAGGAGTTGGAAAAGTATACCGAGTTTTAGTTGAAAACGTTTCTAAAAAATCGGCTGATATGATGAGTGGACGAAATACACAAAACACGGTAGTTGTTTTTCCGAAAGGAAATTTAAAAAAGGGCGATTATGTGAATGTTTTAATTACGAGTTGTACGAGTGGAACGTTGATAGGAGAATGTGTTTGAGGGGACAGAAGGGATTAAAAGGGACAATAGGGATTGAATAGACTGTTTGACTAAAGAGACAAAAACTTTAACAATGATTAAGCATAATTTTAAAAAGTTGACTGTTTGGATTGATGCAATGGATTTGTGTAATTTAATTTATACTTACACAGAGACTCTGCCCAATAAAGAAAAATATAATTTAATTAATCAACTTGAAAAATGTGCTGTGTCTATCCCTTCAAATATATCTGAAGGCTCAGGAAAAAGAACAAATATTCATTTTGCTGAATTTTTAACTACTGCGTTAACTTCTTCGTACGAAATGGAAACGCAATTGTTGATTTGCGAAAGACGAAAGTATGGTAATGAAACTGAATTGAAAAGTATTTTAAATAAAGTAGAAGTATTACAAAAACAAATCTCGAATTTCAGAGATAAAATCATGAATGATAAATAAAACTGTCTTGACTCCCTTTAGTCAAACAGTCTTTTAAGTCAAAAACTATGACATTACAAGATATAAAATTACGTTTTGGAATAATAGGAAGTAATCCTTTATTAGAAAGAGCAATTGATGTTGCGCGTCAAGTTGCACCCACCGATTTAAATGTTTTGATAAATGGTGAAAGTGGAACTGGTAAAGAAGTTTTTCCACAAATTATTCATCAAAACAGCGCTCGCAAACATGGGCAATATATTGCCGTAAACTGTGGTGCAATTCCTGAAGGTACTATTGATAGCGAATTGTTTGGACATGAGAAAGGTTCTTTTACAGGTGCGCATGAAGCCCGTAAAGGTTATTTTGAAGTAGCAGATGGTGGAACTATTTTTTTAGATGAAGTTGGAGAATTACCATTAACCACGCAAGCTCGATTACTTCGTGTTTTAGAAACTGGCGAATATATAAGAGTAGGTAGTAGTAAGGTTCAAAAAACAAATGTGAGGGTTGTAGCAGCAACAAATATTAATTTTAATATAGCAATTGAAAAAGGAAAATTTAGAGAAGATTTATATTACCGTTTAAATACGGTCCCAATTAATTTGCCACCATTAAGGGATCGTAAAGATGATATATATTTATTGTTTAGGAAATTTGCTAGTGATTTTGCTACTAAGTATCGCATGCCAGCAGTAAAGTTGTCGTTGGAAGCTGAACAAGCTTTAGTAAATTATTATTGGCCAGGAAATATACGTCAGCTAAAAAATATTACGGAGCAAATTTCTATTATAGAAAAAGAAAGAGATATTACACTTGAGGGGTTATTATTATATCTACCAAATTATAATACTAATAGATTACCGGCTGTTGCAAATACAGGCTTTGTTGCTTCTTCATCATCTTCAGATATGAATGAGCGTGATTTATTGTACAAGGTATTATTTGATATGAAAAAAGAACTGAATGATTTAAAAAAAGTAGTTCATGATATTGTTCAGGTAGGAGGTAGTTCATTAGGTAATTTACCAAGTGATGATTTACAATCAATAGATCGATTATATAATAACGAAAGTAGTTTTCCGGTTGTATCAAATACTAATGAAATAAAAATTCATAATCCAATTATCGTAAAAGATGGTCCACATGGATTTAATCAGCCAATAGTAGTTGAGGAATCCTTATCGCTTCAGGATAAAGAAATTGATATGATAAAAAAGGCACTTAAAAAACATAAAGGAAAAAGAAAATACGCATCTCAGGAATTAGGAATTAGCGAAAGAACATTGTACAGAAAAATAAATGAGTACAATATAGAGGAGTAATTGTGTATTTTTTCAATACCATTTGAATTGAAAAGCACTATTCAATACTTCAAGTGATAATTAAATTTTATTATAAGTATTTTTCTTATTTTTAACCAACTATAAAACATTAGTATGACAATTATAAAAATAACAACCATTGCATTAGCAACATTAATAATTAGTGGATGTGGTTCTACCAAAAAAAGTTCAACTCCTTCAGCTCCAGTTGTGAATATAATTCCAGGTGAGGCACAATTAGCGGCTATTAAAGTTAAGTTTCCAGATGCTACATCGGCTCAATTAACGGAAGGGCATTCTATTTATGTTGGTGCTTGTACAAACTGCCATGGTCAAAAAAATATTTTTAAACGTTCAGAAGCTAGTTGGTTACATGAAATTGATGATATGTCTCCTAAAGCTAATTTAACACCTGCGCAAAAAGATGCTTTAACAAAATATATTTTATCTATGAAAGCGACTCAAGTTGCTGAAGTAAAATAATTATCGTGTTCATATTTTAAAAGATTTTTAAAAAAAATCAATATGTAAATGTTACAAAATCTAATATTATTACCCAAGATTATGCTAGTAGCAATTGCAACTAAAAAATTATTGGAATTAATTACTTTTAAGAAAAATCTGTTGGCTGTATATTTAAGATTTTTGAATATAACATTTTCATTTATTTACATTGCATTTGCCGACTTACAAGGTTAAAATGAATGAGGCATTACTTCATACCATTTGGAAATATAAATTGCTGAGGCAATCTAAGTTTATTGGTTCAAAGCAAGAAACTATTGAAATCGTTTCAATAGGAGAGCATAACCAAAATTCAGGACCTGATTTTTTTAATTCTAAAGTTAAAATTAATAATGTTTTGTTAGTAGGTAATGTTGAAATTCATATTAAAACATCTGATTGGCTAAAACACAAGCATCAAAAAGATAAATCTTATGATAATTTAGTATTGCATGTTGTATACGAACATGATAAAGAATTGGATCAAAATGAAACGTTTAATGTTTCTGTTTTGGAGCTGAAAAATTACATTAATCCTTCTTTATTAGAAAAATATCATCAATTACAATTTTCAAAACAAAGTATTGCTTGTGGTAAGTCTATTTTAACTGTTCCTGATATTATTTGGAAATCATGGTTAGTTAGACTAGCTGTCACTCGTATTGAACAAAAAACTGAATATATTGAGCATTTGTTTGAATTCAGTGAGCAAAATCATGAAGATGCATTATATATGTTGCTTTGCCGTAACTTTGGTTTTAAAATTAATAATGATGCATTTGAATTATTAGGAAAATCTTTACCCTATTCAGTACTTAAAAAATATTCTGATAATTCACTTCAAATAGAAGCTTTATTGTTTGGTATTGGAGGATTTTTAGATGATATGTTTGATGATAAATATCCTAAACAATTGCAAAATGAATTTGAATTTTTAAGACACAAACATCAATTATTTCCATTAAGAAAAGAAACCTGGAAATTTTCAAAAACCCGGCCGGTTAATTTTCCAACGATTCGTATTTCTCAACTGGCAAATTTAATTAGCAAACAACAATCGTTATATCATTTATTAGAATTAAAGCCCAGTTTAAAAATGATTAAAGATTTTTTTGCCATATCGCCAAATGATTATTGGAAAACACATTTTAAATTTGATGTTAAAGCTGAAGAAAGTTCTAAGCTGATT
>JBILOV010000110.1:0-7476 GCA_044374335.1 Bacteroidia bacterium
GTAATTTGGACTTGTAACACCAATATTATAGGTTACATTTTTTATTTGATTGGTATCAGCGTATTCCGAAAAAGAAATGTTTGAGGAATTATTTTTTATCCATGTAAAATTAGTATCTGTATTTACAATGTTATAACCC
This sequence comes from Bacteroidia bacterium, assembly GCA_044374335.1. GTDB lineage: Bacteria > Bacteroidota > Bacteroidia > B-17B0 > Aurantibacillaceae > UBA4416. Next base: position 140 of record JBILOV010000110.1, read on the forward strand.
ACATGAAAATAAGTTGACCCGCCATTTCCGCATGATGCCACAAGTGCTCTTCCTGGAATATTGGCTATTAAATTATTGATTATTTGAGATTCTAAATCTGTTCCATCGTGGCTTCCATAATAATCTCCCACACTAGCATTTACAACCAAAGGTTTATTCAATGAAAGTGATTTGTTAATAATATATTGCAGCGCGTCAGCTATTACGAAGCCAGGTCTGTTAAAATCTAAAGCTACTATAATAATATCGGCGTTTGATGCTACGCCTTGGTATTTGTTTACCGAAAATCCATTGCCTGCAGCTATTCCAGTACTATTGGTTCCGTGTCCATAATTTATATTGTCGTTATGTGTACATAAACCTAAATCTATGTCTGTATTGGTCCAATCTTGTCCGTAACCAAAAACCGAAGGTGTATTAACAGCAGTTGGTTTTGTCATATCCCATAAATATTTAATTCTTGAATGCCCATTGATATCTTTAAAATCGGGATGATTAAAATCTGTTCCACTATCTATTATACCAACAACAATTCCAGTTCCATCATACGATTGTGATAAAGGTGATAAACCTAATTTAACGTTTTTAATTCTGTTTCTTACTAAGCATGTATCGGCCATTAATTGCAGATGATGTTGTGTATATTCTATTCTTACAATATTTTTTTGCTTGGCAAGTTCTTTAATAGATTTAATAGTGCCCGTTATCGAATAAATATTTCCAGCTTGATAATGAAAAATAACATCAGGTAATTCCAGTAAATTGATTTCAGTTTTTGGCTTCATTAAAATTAAAACATTTATTTTTTCAGTTATTAAACTGTTATCTATTTTATTAATTAATTCTGCATTAAAAATAGATTGTGCTTTAATTTGAAAAATAACAAGTAAGATAAAAAATGCAAAATAAAACTTCATGATGTAAATTTATAACCATTAAATTACAAATAATTTAGATATTTACACTATGCGATTTATCAGTTTTATAGTTGTAATCTGTTTTTTTGGTAATTATAACCTTAGAGCACAAGATTCTATTGCATTTACTAAAGACTTTCGGTTATATGAAGGTATATATTTAAGCTATCAGGATTTTAGATACAACTGGCCTATACCAAAAGAAAAAATAATTACAAAAATAAATAAAGATCAACTTGATTTTTATTCGAATTTGGTTGAGCAGAATTTTATTGATTTTACAGAAAGAGATGGTTCTGTTACCAAAATTAAACCTGAAAAAATTTGGGGTTATTGTCAAAACAATATCATTTTTATAAACATAGAAAATAATTTTTTTAGAATTCCTGTCTTTGGCGCGATTAGTAATTTTATTGGAACAGTTGATGTTGTAAATTACTCGCCGGGCTTTGATCCCTTTATGAATGCTCCTATGAATAGTAATGCCCAAAAAACTAAGGAAATTAGGCAATATTTATTTGATTTTTATAGTGGCGAAATTGTTCAGTTTAGTATCGAAAAATTAGAAGAATTTTTAAAACGTGATTATACTATTTTTAAAGAATACAGTTTATTAAATAAGAAAAAGAAAAAAGAATTTGCCACAAAGTACATTAGAATGTACAACGAAAAACACGTCGTTTATTTTCCAAAAGATTGATTTAGTTTATATTTAAGATTGGTTTTTTAAACCGTTTTTTATTTTAACTTTATAGCCTTAAATTTTATTTAATATGTCAGAAGTAGGAAGACAAATCATTTACAGTATGGTAAATGTATCTAAGATACATCCACCACAAAAACAAGTATTAAAAGATATCTATATCTCCTTTTATTATGGAGCCAAAATTGGTGTTTTAGGTTTAAACGGTTCAGGTAAATCATCATTATTGCGCATCATGGCGGGTATTGATAAAGATTATTTAGGCGAAATTCACCAATCTCCAGGTTATTCAATTGGTTTATTAGAACAAGAACCAAATTTAGATGAAACTAAAACAGTTATTGAAGTAGTTAGAGAAGGTGCCCAAAAACATGTGGATATTTTAAATGAATTTGAAGAAGTAAACAATAAGTTTATGGACGAAGAGATTTTAAACGATCCAGATAAAATGGATAAGTTAATTAATCGTCAGGCACAATTACAAGATTTAATTGACCAACATGATTTATGGAATTTAGATACTCGTTTAGAGCGCGCTATGGATGCTTTACGTTGTGCAGAAAGTGATACTCCCATTAAAATTTTATCGGGAGGTGAACGTCGCCGTGTGGCTTTATGCCGATTGTTATTACAAGAGCCGGATATTTTATTATTAGATGAGCCTACCAATCACTTGGATGCGGAATCGGTTGATTGGTTAGAGCAACATTTACAACAATATAAAGGAACTGTAATTGCAGTAACCCATGATCGTTATTTTTTAGATAATGTTGCTGGTTGGATTTTAGAGTTAGACCGTGGAGAGGGTATTCCTTGGAAAGGAAATTATTCATCTTGGTTAGAGCAAAAAGGAAATCGTTTAAAACAAGAAGAGAAAACAGAATCTAAGCGTCAAAAAACTTTGGCGCGTGAGTTAGACTGGGTTCGTCAGGGAGTGAAAGGACGTGGTGTAAAACAAAAAGCCCGTTTAAATAACTACGATAAAATGATGAATGAAGACATTAAGGATAAAGAAGAAAAACTGGAAATCTTCATTCCTAACGGTCCTCGACTTGGTAACGAAGTTATTGAAGCCATTGATGTATCAAAAGGATTTGGAGATAGATTGTTGTATGAACATTTAAACTTTAAATTGCCACCTGCCGGAATTGTGGGTATTATTGGGCCAAACGGTGCTGGTAAAACAACGTTATTCCGTATGATTATGGGACAAGAAACGCCCAATTCAGGTGATTTTAAAGTAGGACCTACTGTAAAAATTTCTTATGTGGATCAATCTCATGCAGATTTAGATCCAAATAAAACCGTGTATGATATATTAAGCGGTGGTTTAGATAATATTACTTTAGGTGGAAAACCAATGAATTCAAGAGCTTATATCTCTCGATTTAACTTTGGAGGAAGCGATCAAGGAAAAAAAGTATCTGTATTATCAGGCGGAGAACGAAATCGATTACACTTGGCAATGGCACTAAAAAATGAAGGTAACGTATTGTTATTGGATGAGCCTACCAATGATTTAGATGTAAATACATTACGTGCCTTAGAAGAAGGTTTAGAAAACTTTGCTGGTTGCGCGGTAATTATTAGTCACGATAGATGGTTTTTAGACCGTGTATGCACACACATTTTAGCTTTTGAAGGCGATAGTTCTGTTTATTGGTTTGAAGGTGGATACAGCGAATACGAAGAAAATCGTAAAAAACGTTTAGGAAATGTAGAACCAAAACGTCCTCGCTATAAAAAGTTAGTGATTTAATATTTTTTTAACCGCATAGGCACATATATTTTAAATTTAGGTAGGAGGAGAAAATAGACAGCTGTGCTTTTATATAGAGTTCTATGTCAAAACAAAGTTTTCTATCCTGAACTTAGGCTTGTTTTATTTCTATGATTCTATGTGGTTAATCATTTAACCAAAGGACTTTTTTCATATCATAATTTTTTATGATAACCATTATTCAATCCTATTTTGGCTTCTAAAATTAGATGGCTAAATGAGAATTGTAATTTAAACGAACAAGTTGTTATTTGCTTTGTGTAATTTCTCTAATACGAGTTGAGCAACTTTTTGTTCTGCTACTTTTTTTGATTTATGCTCAAACACAGCTTGTTCAATACCATCTATGGATAGCTGTATTGAATATAATTTTTCTTTTCCTGTAGTATCTTCTCTTAGTATAGTGTATTCAAATTGCTTTTTTTGACGCTGCATCAAAATTTGAAACTGCGATTTATAATCCGTATCGTTTTGTAACAACTCATTAATATCCAAATGAGATTTTATAATTCGGTTTAAAATAAATTTTTTAGCAACATCAAATCCTTTGTCCATAAAAACAGCACCAATAAAGGCTTCAAAAGCATCACCATAAGCAGAGGAACTTACTTTTTCTTTTTTTGTTAATCGAGAATTTAACAATATATCAAATCCAAATTTTTTGGACAGCATAAATAAATTTTGACCATTAACAATTCTGCTACGCATTTGGGTTAAAAAGCCTTCATCTTTTGTTGGGAATAATTTAAATAAATATTCAGCAACAACTGCGCCTAAAATGGCGTCGCCTAAAAATTCTAAACGTTCGTTACTTTGTAAATGTTCTGTAATTTCGTTTGAGGATGAGCTATGTCTAAAAGCTTGTTTATACAAAGCAATATTAGTAGGGCTAAATCCTAAAATATTTTTTAGTTTTTGCTTAAACTCTTTATCTTTTTTTGAGAGTGGTGTTAAAACTGATAAAAGTTTTATCAAAGCAATAAATTAAGCTGTGTATTTTTTGACAACAATAGCTGCGTTATGACCACCAAAGCCAAATGTATTACTAATGGCAACATTAATGGTACGTTTTTGGGCTTTATTAAATGTTAAATTTAATTTCGGATCAATTTCCGGGTCAACATTAACATGATTAATAGTTGGCGGAGCAATGTCATTTTGCACAGCTAAAACAGTTGCAATCGCCTCTACAGCACCCGCAGCGCCTAATAAATGGCCTGTCATTGATTTAGTAGAGCTAATGTTTAAGCTATAGGCGTGCTCACCAAAAATATTGGTAATTGCCTTTAATTCAGCGCCATCACCTAATGGTGTACTAGTGCCATGTGTATTAATATAATCAACTTCGTTTGCAGAAATTCCAGCATCTTTTAAGGCACGTTGCATCACTAAAGTAGCACCTAAACCTTCTGGATGGGGAGCAGTAATGTGAAAGGCATCGCCACTCATACCACCACCAATAATTTCAGCATAAATTTTTGCACCACGTGCCAAAGCATGCTCTAATTCTTCTAAAACTAAACAAGCACCGCCTTCACCTAAAACAAAACCATCACGTTCTTTATCATATGGTCGTGAAGCCGTTTGCGGACTATCATTACGCATACTCATTGCCTGGCAAGCATTAAAACCACCAATACCACTTTCGTTAATAGCAGCTTCAGATCCACCAGTAATAATTGCGTTAGCTCTCCCTAAACGAATATAGGTAAAAGCGTCAATTAAAGCAGTTGTAGAAGATGCACATGCTGAAACGGTTGTGAAGTTTGGTCCTCTAAATCCAAAGCGAATAGATATATGTCCTGAACATATATCAGCAATCATTTTTGGAATAAAGAATGGATTAAAACGAGGAGTACCATCCCCTTTTGCAAAGTTAAATGTCTCAGTTTGAAAAGTATCTAATCCGCCAATTCCTGAACCCCATATAACACCAATTTCATTTTTATCAATGCCTTCTTTATCAATACCAGAATCAATTACTGCCTGAACAGAAGCCGCGATACCATAATGAGAAAAAGCATCTAAGCGTTGGGCTTCTTTTCTATCAAAGTAATCCTCTAACTTAAAACCTTTTACCTCGCAAGCAAAACGAGTTTTAAACTTAGATGCATCAAAACGTGTAATAGGTGCGGCACCGCTAACACCGTTAACTATATTTGTCCAATAATCATCAACAGTACTACCTAATGGTGTAACAGCACCAAGTCCCGTAACTACTACGCGCTTAAATTGCATAAAATTAAATTAATTAAGTTCTTAGTTTTTTGCGTTGGCTTCAATATAAGATATAGCATCTCCTACTGTAGCAATTTTTTCTGCTTGATCGTCTGGAATTGCAATATTAAATTCTTTTTCAAATTCCATGATTAATTCTACTGTATCTAAAGAATCTGCTCCTAAGTCGTTAGTGAAACTTGCAGTTGGAGTTACCTCTTTTTCTTCTACACCTAATTTATCTACGATAATAGATTTTACTTTTGATGAAATGTCTGACATTGTGTTTTAGTTTTAAAATTCGTGACAAAGATAAGCGTATGTTGCAAATATCAAAAAAAAAAGCCGTTAAGTAATTAGCTGTTTATCAAACAATTAATTAAAAAGCCACTTTTTAAACTAATTAAGCATAGGTTTTTAGCAAAAAAAAGCCTTTGTTAAAAAAATATACCGATTTTTTGCGAATTAAGATACTAATGCTGATGTTTCCATTGTATTATCTATTTTATAATTTCTTAGTGTTTTTTTGTAAAAAAATATAATTGCATGTAATGCACCTCCTCGCTGTATAATAAAATTTAGAACAATTGTTTGTATAAAAATTAATACACTCTCTTGATCCATTCTGAATATTAATATTCGAAGGTAAATTTTAGTTTTTGTTTTCTGTCCCCATTTGTATAATTGGTTTGACTTTTTAATCCAACAAAAAATATAAATAACTCCTAATAAGTATTATCAGACCACAAAATAAAATTAAAAAATAAGGTAGAAACATTATCTTTGAAGTGAAATGTTTAAAAAAGATTTAGACCCAGAAGATTTTTATTATAGCCCTGAAGGTTATATAATATTTACTGAAAAATATCATTTGAAACGAGGATATTGCTGTAAAAATGGCTGCAAACATTGCCCTTATGGTTATAATAAAAAAACCGGCAAATTTACTACAATAAATCGTTAGCCAAATTTGCTAACTCACTTCTCTCGCCTTTTTGCAAAGTAATATGTGCATATAACGATTGACCTTTTACCTTATCAATTAAATAACTTAAACCATTACTTTGCGCATCTAAATAGGGTGTATCAATTTGATAAATATCTCCAGTAAAAATAATTTTGGTATTTTCTCCCGCTCTCGTAATAATTGTTTTTACTTCATGAGGTGTTAAGTTTTGAGCTTCGTCAACAATAAAAAACATGTTACTTAAACTTCGACCTCTAATAAATGCTAAAGGACAAATAACTATTTTTTCATTTTCAATCATTTCATTAATAGCTTTCAATTCTTTATCTTTTTCTGAAAACTGACTTTTAATAAATTTTAAATTATCCCATAATGGCTCCATATATGGGTTTAATTTTGAAGTAATATCTCCAGGCAAATAACCAATATCCTTATTGCTAAGCGGAACAATTGGGCGTGCTAAATAAATTTGGTGATAATTTCTGCGTTGTTCCAATGCTCCAGCTAATGATAATAATGTTTTACCTGTTCCGGCAACGCCCTGTATAGTTACCAATCGAATATCTGGATTCATAATCGCATCTAATGCAAATGACTGCTCTGCATTTTTAGGAATAATTCCGTATGAAGATGTTTTTGTAACACGTTTTAATGATTTAGAAGATTTTTCATAACGAGCCAAAACAGAAGCATTCCCGTTTTTAATAACATAATAATGATTCGCATCTGGCTCTTCTTTTTTTATAATATCTT
>JBILOV010000112.1:0-7400 GCA_044374335.1 Bacteroidia bacterium
ACAAGTAGGCTATTTTAAAAAAGCCATGTTTACCAAAACACAAATACCAAAGATTAAACTGGCTAAACCATTTGACAAAAAAAAACAATTTAAACATATGAAATAGCCATGTTTGCCGAAACACAAACAAAAATTATTAAACTGGCTAAACCATATGACTAATAAAAAACAATAATTTAAACATATGAAAAAACTATTATTTTACTTATTATTATCTACTGCAATTTCTCCTGATGTTTATGCTAATCCAGGAGATACAACTTGGGTTACAATTTATAATCTTCGTAAAATAACTCAATGGGGTAATTACGATACCTCTGCTGTTTTACCAACCGGTAAAACGTTTAGGAAAATTAAATTACATTATATTTTAGGAAGATATGCCTGTCCAAGCGGAACTCAATATTGCGGTTCATGGGATTATACAACGCAAGTATATGCAAAACCAGCTAATGCTGATACGGTTGAAATTGCACGAGTAATAACCCCTTATGCGAATGATTGGTTAACTGCTAATAGAAAACACGATTTCACAATTGATGTTACTGATTATGCTTCAATATTAAATGGTAATTTGGACTTTAGATATAAATATGATGGTTATTCTTGGGGATTTACTTTAACTTTAAAGCTAGAAATGATTGAGGGAATTCCACCAATGGAAGCCATTTCTGCCAAAAATATTTACGACGGTTACTATTCATATGGTAATACTTCTGCTCCTATCGAAAACTATTTAATTGCAAAACCTTTTCAATATAATTCTCCAGGAACTAAAGCGTTTGTAAAAAATACTATAAGTGGGCACGGTTCTGATGATAATGGTTGCGGGGAGTTTTGTAGCAAATACTATAATTTAAAAATTAATGGCGCCGCTATTTCACAAAAACAATTATGGAAAAGTGATTGTGGAAAAAATGATATTTCCCCGCAAACAGGTACATGGCTTTATGATAGAGCTAATTGGTGCCCCGGACAGATAGTGTATCCAATTAATCATGACATTTCATCAATAACTTTACCGGCATCTACCTTTTCTGTAGATGTTGATATGCAGCCATATACTTCTCCAACTCAATCAAATGCCGGTGGATATAATATTGTATCACAATTAATTACGTATGCTGCACCAAATTTTAGCACTGATGTTTCTATAGAAGATATTATTTCACCCACTATTGACCCTAATTATGCGCGTTCAAATAATGCTTGTAATAATCCTATAATTAAAATAAAAAATACAGGAACTAATCAAGTTACTGAAGTTGTCTTTAATTATAGTGTAACGGGAGGCGCTATAAGTACTCATACATGGACAGGGACTTTGAATTTTTTAGAAGAAGCAATTGTTGAATTAGGTTCAACTTTACAATTATATAACGGAAATATAATTAACCAATTTAACGTTTCAATTGATAAAGTAAACGGAACAAGCGGTGATGATAATAGTTATAATAATACCTATACATCTAAATATAATACTGTAAAAGTATATCCAAATAAATTTGTTATTCAGTTTTCTACAAATGCAGCAACAAGTCCTATTAATCCAGGATTTAATGAATCGCATTGGACAATTAAAGATATTAACGGTAATATAGTGGCAAGCCGAATTAATAATTTAAATAGCACAATTTTTAAAGATACGGTTGATTTGGCAGATGGTTGCTACACTTTTACAATGGATGATGATGGCTGTGATGGTATTTCATGGTGGGCGTATCAATATTATACTCCAAATCCCGGAACAGGCACTTTAAAGTTTAATAAATTAAGTCCTGTAATTCCATTAAAAACATTTAATGGTGATTTTGGTTGTCAAGTAAATGAAAGATTTATGACGGCTAGTCCAGTAACTTCGATCGATAAAACTGAGAATAATACTGTTTTAAAATTATTTCCAAATCCAACTTCTTCAGATATAAATTTGGTTTTTAATAGTAACGAAACCTTAAATTACTCTATTACTGATATTACAGGTAAAGAAGTTAAAACTGGACAATTAAAAACTAAAAGTTCCCAAGTTTACCCAATAGATGTAGATGAGTTAATAAGCGGCATGTATTTTATTACTTGTAAATTTGAAAAAGCAGAAACTATTACTCAAAAATTTGTTATTGATAAATAATTTTCATTCACAATAAATTAAAAAACAGATTTATTGTGAATAGCTATTGTTTGTATAACAAAATTGATTATATTTGTGACCCTATTTAAAGATAACATTAAAAGACGAAGAACATGTATTTAACATCAGAAGTAAAGAAAGACATTTTTAAAAAACACGGTGGTAGCGATAAAAACACTGGTTCAGCTGAATCTCAAGTGGCATTATTTACTCACCGTATAGACCATTTAACAGGTCACTTAAAAGTTAACAAAAAAGATTTTGGAACACAACGTGCACTATTAAATTTAGTAGGTAAGCGCCGTGCTTTATTAGATTATTTAAAAAACACGGACATTATGCGTTACCGTGCTGTTATTAAAGTATTAGATATCCGTAAATAATAATGGGTTCTTGTTGAAATTAAAAGGCATTTCGAGTAATCGAGATGCCTTTTTTATGGAGGAAACCTATTTAAAAAAGAATACTTGAATTAATAAAAATAGAAAACAAATATAAATCCGTATCGAAAACGTCGGTACACAAAACAAAAAAAAGATGTCACAAATTGGAATTCAACATTCATTCGACCTAGGAGATGGACGAATAGTAACCCTTGAAACGGGTAAATTAGCGAAGCAAGCTGATGGTGCAGTAGTAGTAAAATTAGGAAATACAATGATTTTAGCTACAGTTGTAAGTAACAAAGAAGCAAAAGAAGGAATAGATTTTTTACCTTTAACAGTAGATTATCAAGAAAAATATGCGGCAACAGGCCGTTTCCCAGGTGGTTTTTTTCGTAGAGAAGCAAAATTATCAGATTACGAAGTGTTAATTTCTCGTATTGTTGACAGAGCAATGCGTCCTCAGTTTCCAGATGACTATCATTCAGATACTCAAATTATGCTATCATTAATTTCATCTGATAAAAAAACTATGCCAGATGCATTAGTTGGTTTAGCCGCTTGTGCAGCAGTAGCGGTTTCAGATATTCCTTTTAACGGAATTATTTCTGAAGTTCGTGTTGCTAAAATTGATGGTAAATTGTGCATCAACCCAAATATTGATGAATTAGCAACTGCTACTTTAGAAATGATTGTTGCAGCTACTGAAACTGATATTTCAATGGTTGAAGGTGAGATGAGCGAAGTATCTGAAGCAGAAATGCTAGAGGCTATTAAATTTGCACACGAAGCAATTAAAGTTCAAATTAACGCCATCAAAGAATTTGCTGTTAAAGCAGGTTTAAAACCAAAACGTGAATATTGCCATGAATTAAATGATTCTGATTTAAAAGCTGCAGTTTCTAAAGCAACATTTGATAAAGTTTACGAGTGCGCTAAACAAGGTAATCCAAATAAAAACGAGCGTAAAGCAAACTTTAAAGCCATTTTAACTGAGTATAAAGCAACTTTTACAGCAGAAGAATTAAAAGATAGAGAAGCTTTAATCAATAAGTATTATCATGATGTAGAATACGATGCAGTTCGTCAAGCTACATTAGATACACAAATTCGTTTAGATGGCCGTAAAACAAATCAAATTCGTCCAATTTGGAGTGAAGTTGGTTATTTACCTGGAGCTCACGGTTCAGCTATTTTCCAACGTGGAGAAACTCAATCGTTAACTACGGTAACTTTAGGTACAGGAAAAGATGCACAAATGATTGATGGTGCTTTTTATCGCGGTGAAACTAAATTTATTTTACACTATAACTTTCCTGGTTTTTCCACCGGAGAAGCAAAGCCTAACCGTGGTGTAGGGCGCAGAGAAGTTGGACATGGTAATTTGGCAATGCGTGCATTATCCAAAGTTGTTCCTACAGATACACCTTACACAGTTCGTGTGGTATCTGATATTTTAGAATCTAACGGCTCATCTTCAATGGCAACTGTTTGTGCAGGAACTTTAGCTTTAATGGATGCAGGTGTTAAAATTGCAAAACCGGTTACTGGTATTGCTATGGGTTTAATTACTAATGACAAAGGACAATACGCTGTATTATCTGATATTTTAGGTGATGAAGATCATTTAGGTGATATGGATTTTAAAATTTGTGGAACTAAAGATGGTATTACTGCGGTGCAAATGGATTTAAAAGTTAATGGCTTACCATACGAAGTAATGGAAAAAGCTTTGGCTCAAGCGCGCGAAGGCCGTTTGCATATCATGGGTGAAATCATGAAAACAATGGAAGCACCTCGTGCTGATTATAACGAAAACGTACCTCGTTTTGAAGTAATCATTATTCCGCAAGAATTTATTGGGGCGATTATCGGACCTGGAGGAAAAGTAATTCAAGATATTCAAAAGAAAACAAATGCTACTATTTCAATTACTGAAGTTGATAATAGCGGAAGAGTTGAAATATTTGCTGAAAAATTAGAAGATTTAAAGGCTGCTGTAGCTCGTATTAAGGGCATTGTTGCAATTCCTGAAGTTGGAGAAGTATATGAAGCTAAAGTTAAATCTATTATGCCATATGGTGCATTTGTTGAATTTATGCCAGGTAAAGAAGGTTTATTGCACATTAGCGAGTACGACTGGAAACGTATTGATACATTAGAAGGATTAGTAAAAGAAGGTGATATAGTTAGCGTAAAATACATTGGAACTGATCCTAAAAACGGAAAAGCAAAATTATCTCGTAAAGCTACAATGCCAAAACCGGAAACAGCAGCTTAATATAAGAAAGTAGAATTAATTTTAGCGGTAAATACAAAAAGTCTCCTAATAATTTTGGGAGACTTTTTTATGATAATTAGCATATTATATTATTTGCTAATTTTACTCATATTACTTTAGCTGCCTTAGTTTTATCATGAGACTTTTAAAAATTTTATTGGAATTATTTCAATTACAACAATTTTAAACTCTTGCATTTATCTCAGCACTAAGGCCTACATTCATGAAAACGCAAATACAAATAATGCGGATGCAATTGCATTTAAAAATAAAATCATCAATCATTATGATAGTCTAAATAAGTTTCAAAAATTATCGTTGTTACTACTTTTTTTTACTGTTACAATAGCGGAGATGATAGGCTTAGTAATTTGAATAAAGTTATAAAATAGGCTGTGTTTTATAACTTTTTTTTCTTTAGTGAAGATGCCTTTTTTGTTTTGTATATTTGACCTAATCTTAATTGAGATAGGTTACTAATTTAAAATTATTTCAAATATTAAATCAAAAGATAAAAGCGGGTTACATCCCCGAAATAAACATCGTTCGCAATACGATTTCAGCCAGTTAACATCAGTTTGTTCTGATTTAAAACAATTTATTTCAAAAAATAAATACAATACCGAAACTATAGATTTTACTAATGATTTAGCTGTAAAAACACTTAATCAAGCTTTGCTAAAACAGTTTTATAATATTGAACATTGGGATATTCCTAAAAAATATTTATGTCCGCCAATTCCCGGAAGAGTAGATTATATTCATAACATAGCTGACGTTTTAAGTTTAAGTAATAGCGGAATTATTCCAAAAGGTAAATCTGTTCATGTTTTAGATATTGGAGTAGGAGCTAATTGTATTTATCCGTTATTAGGTCATCAAGTATATGATTGGCAATTTGTTGGAACTGATAGCGATTTATTAGCAGTAAAAGTTGCCACACAAATTATTGAATCCAACAGTTTATCAAACTATATAGAAATTAGACATCAAAAAAACACGGATTCAATTTTTAATGGGGTATTAAAACCTCAGGAAGTTTTTGATATTACCATGTGCAACCCTCCGTTTCATTCGTCAGCCAAAGAAGCGCAAGCGGGAACTGAAAAAAAGTGGAAAAATTTAGGTTACATAAAAACAGTAAAGCCCGTCTTAAACTTTGGTGGACAAAATTCTGAACTTTGGTGCAATGGTGGCGAAGTTGTTTTTATAACCAAAATGGTTGAAGAAAGTTCTAAAATACAAGATAGTAGTTTGTGGTTTACTTCATTAGTTTCAAAAAGCAACAGTTTACCTTCAATTTATTTTGCTCTTAAAAAAGCTGGAGCAGTTTCTATTAAAACGATAAATATGACTCAAGGAAATAAGGTGAGTCGTATGGTTGCTTGGACATTTTTAAATGATATGCAACATATTCAATGGAGTTTAAAACGTTGGAAAGATTAGTAACAAGTTTTTCAAAAAATAATTTAGCTCAAATTTAAAATAGAAATTTGAATTTGTTAGTCCTACTTTTGAAGAATTGTCTTGTTAGTTTGATAAATATAAAAAATTTAAACTAACATTATTTTCTTTCCTAGAATTTTTAGTCACAAGTCTTGCAACCCTTATTGCCAAGGTTGTAAATTAAACCACGAAATTAATGTTAGGCGACATTATACTTCGTCACAAACAAGTATTAAAAAATAATTAACTAATAAATCAATAAATTCTCAATTGCCTTTTCAACTTTATCAGCATTTGGCAACATTGTTTTTTCTAAAATAGAATTTAAAGGAATAGCAGGTAAGTTTTCGGAACCAATAACACGTATTGGGGCATCTAATTTTTTAAAGCAATTTTCAGAAATACGAGCGGCAATACTTTGAGCAAAACCATTAAATACTGGCTCTTCTGTTAAGATAATACACTTGCCATGTTTATTTACGCTGGCAAATATCATTTCCTCATCCACTGGAGCAATAGTTCTTAAATCAATAATTTCTATCTGACCTTCAAATTTTTTAGAAGCACTCTTTGCCCAATAAACTCCCATACCATAAGTTATTACGGTTAAAGATTTACCCTTAGCTACATTTTCTTCTGTAGCTTCTTGCACCAATCTTGCTTTACCAAAAGGAATAATATAATCCTCATCAGGCTCAATTGTTTTAGCGTCTTCCGTTCCTTTTATTTTACTCCAATACAATCCTTTATGCTCTAGCATAATAACAGGATTAGGATCATAAAACGCAGATTTCATTAAGCCTTTTAAATCAGCGCCTGTACTTGGATAGGCAATTTTAATCCCTTTAATATTTGCTAATACACTTTCTACCGAACTGGAGTGATAAGGTCCGCCACTACCGTATGCACCAATTGGCACACGCACAATACAACTAACTGGCCATTTACCATTACTTAAATAACAAGAACGGCTTACCTCGGTAAATAATTGATTTAAGCCCGGCCAAATATAATCCGCAAACTGAACTTCTACAATTGGTTTTAAACCAACGGCACTAATACCAACAGTACTACCAATAATAAATGCTTCTTGAATAGGGGTATTAAATACGCGATTGTCTCCAAATGTCTGCGCTAAAGTTGCAGCCTCTCTAAATACACC
>JBILOV010000113.1:0-7388 GCA_044374335.1 Bacteroidia bacterium
TAAAAATGGATTTAGAGCCTATTTTTTTGCCGGATTAGGAACTTATTATTCAAACCCAAAAGCTAATTTTGATGGGAAGTATGTTAAATTGCGAAAATTACGCACAGAAGGAGTAGCTTATTCTCCGGTTGGCATTAATATTCCTATAGGGGTGGGATTTTATTTTACAATTCATAAAAAACACCGTATTGGTTACGAGTTAAATTATAGAACCACTTTTACAGATTATTTAGATGATATATCTGATGGTTGGGGTAATCCTGCAGAGATGTCAGAATTAGGTGCGGAACTTTCTAATAGAACAGATGAATTAACCGATTTAGATCCACAGTTTGCCAAAAATTTTGGTTATAATCCTATAGATAATCCGCAAAATATACGTGGCAAAAAAACAAATAAAGATTCTTACATGACAATGAGCGTAAGTTATAGTTATGTTTTAAGAGGTAGATCGAATTTTTATAAAGGACGTTACGGTAATTTCTTTAATAATTTTAGAAGAAGAGGTAAGGTTAAAACTATTCGAGCAAAGTTCTAATTTTTAAATTTTGGTTTTTAAAAGTCCGACTAATTTTTTTTAAGTTTTGATTTATAATAATTTTTCAATCTCAATTTTCAAAAACTAAATTACACTTAGATAAAATTTTATAATAAAAATCCCACTCATTATTTAATGGTGGGATTTTTGTATTTAATTTATTATAAAGTTTATTTTTTTAAAAACTTAAAGTTTTTGCCAATGTAACGTGCATTGTCTCCCAATTGTTCTTCAATACGCAATAGCTGATTATACTTAGCAATCCGATCGCTACGCGAAGCTGAACCGGTTTTAATTTGTCCGCAACTTAAAGCTACAGCTAAATCAGCAATAGTCGTATCTTCGGTTTCACCACTGCGGTGACTCATAACAGATGTGTAACTGTTTGTTTGCGCTAACTGAACAGCATTAATAGTTTCAGTTAAGGTTCCAATTTGATTTACTTTTACTAATATCGAATTAGCAACTCCCATGTCAATTCCTTTTTGTAAAAAGTTAACGTTGGTAACAAATAAATCATCACCTACTAATTGTGTAGTTGCTCCTAATTTGTCTGTCATTAATTTCCATCCATTCCAATCTTCTTCAGCAAAGCCATCTTCAATTGAAATGATAGGGTATTTTTTTCTCCAGTCTGCCCAAAAATCAACCATTTGCTCAGATGTTAATTTATCTCCTGTCGATTTTTTAAAATGGTAAACTTTTTCTTCTGTATTGTAAAACTCTGAAGCGGCTGCATCCATAGCAATAAAAATATCTTCTCCAGCTTTATAACCAGCTTTATCGATCGCTTGCATTACTGCCTTAATAGCTTCTTCGTTATTTTTAAAGTTTGGAGCAAAGCCACCTTCATCACCAACATTAGTAGCTAAGCCTTGTGATTTTAAAACAGCTTTTAAATGATGGAAAATTTCTGTACCCATTCTTAAGCCTTCGCTAAAACTTTCAGCTCCAACTGGCATAATCATAAATTCTTGAAAATCAATTCCGTTATCCGCATGCGAACCTCCATTTAAAATGTTCATCATAGGAATAGGAAGTATGTTTGCATTAACTCCTCCAACATAACGATATAATGGTTGTCTGCATTCTTCAGAAGCAGCTCTAGCAACAGCTAAAGAAACTCCTAAAATAGCATTTGCTCCTAAATTTGCTTTATTTGGACTGCCATCCAATTCAATCATTGCTGCATCAATCGCGCTTTGATCAAATATGTACATGCCTTTTAATTTTTCAGCAATTGAGGTATTGACATTGTTTATTGCCTTTAAAACACCTTTTCCTAAATATTGTGTTTTATCATTGTCACGAAGTTCAACCGCTTCATGCATTCCTGTTGAAGCTCCAGATGGAACTGCCGCTCTTCCTAAAATACCTTGATCGGTTACTACATCAACCTCAATGGTTGGATTTCCTCTTGAATCTAAAATTTGACGTGCTACAATGGTGTGAATAAATGACATAAAATGTGTTTAAAAAAGGTTAACGATGCGTAAAATTAAATAAAGTTTTAGTACAATGAAAAATAAAATATTAAGAGTAATGAACGATTTATTAATGGCGTTTATCTATGCCCCAAAGCAGTTTATTGCGAAGGGTTTCAAAAAAATGTTGTCCTTCTAAATTTATCATATTAAATTTAAAATCGGCTTTCTTTATTTGTAAATCAGATTGGTTTTTTATGGTTTGTGAACGAGAATCTAAAGAAACATTAAAACTATCACTTCTTCCACTTACTTTAAAACTCAATGTTTTATTGTTTGAAATAACCACTGGTCTTACATTTAAATTATGAGGAGCTATTGGTGTAATAATAAAATTATCAGAATCAGGCATCATAATTGGTCCGCCACAACTTAAAGAGTAGGCTGTAGAACCTGTTGGTGTTGATACAATTAAGCCATCAGCAAAATAGGAATTTAAAAAAACGCCATCTACATAAGTGTCAATATTTATCATGGCACTCGATTCTTTTTTATGAATGGTAAATTCATTGAGCGCATAATTAACCTCATTAAAACAGGTTGTTTTGTCTAATTCAATTAATTCTCTTTTATCTAATGTAAATTTTTCTTTTATTAAAAGTTGAATCGCTTTAATGAAATCTTCTTTATAAACAGTTGCTAAAAATCCCAACCTACCAGTATTTACGCCTAATACAGGAATTCCTGATCTACGAACATATTCAAGGGTTTCGAGCATTGTGCCATCCCCTCCCAACGAAATAACATAATCTGCCTGTGCAATAAGTTCTTCCGAATTATGATAAGTATCTACTGCAAGTGGCTTTTGTAAAGATGAATTTAAAAAATCTAAATAAGCTTTAAAAACAGTAACCTTAAAATTTTCTTTAGAGGACAATACTATTAATTGCTCTAAATATTCAGTGTTATTATCACTTGTATTTCTTGCATATACAGCTATTGTCATAACTTTTTAAGAAATCTAAATATTGAGAAAATGTAAAAATTCATCTAATTTATCTTTCATGCCATTTTCAAAATCACTGTTTTGAAAGGATGCTTTTACAACATAATTGTATCGATAAAAGGTTTGTAATATGCGAGATATGTCTTCTTTATTTATTTTGATGGTTACTTCCATCTTTGTGCTATCAGGAATTGAAGAAACATGTGCACTTAAAATTTTAGCATCGTTTCCTTCAATAATACTGGATATTTGAGTCAATGAATAATCTGCTTGATTTACTTCCAAAACAATTACTCCCCCCAAGTTTTGCACCGAGGCCATCGTTGAAATATTTTGCAATAAGCCTTTTAATGTAATGCATCCTTTGTATTGCTCCTTGTCATCTAATACGGGTATAAGTGTTAAATTAAACGACATCATTAACTTTAATAAATCATATGTATGCTGGTAATTATGAATTATAGGTTTTAGTAATGGAGTTTTTAGGTTGTCTATTTTTTCTTCAGGATTATTGTAGTCTATTAAATCATGCTCCGTCACTAATCCAATTAACTCTCTATCTTTTACAACAGCTAAATGAGATACTTTGAACTGTTCCATCCAATCTAAAGCCATTTCAACTGTGTCAGTTGATTTTAAAGGAGGAATTTCGTCTGTTATTAAATCGGCAACAAGCATAAGCAAAAGTACTATTTTATATTTAAAAAGGGTATGTAAAAGAAATTGTTTTGGTAGTGATTTTTAGAAAGTTTTTGTTTTAAAAACTATATATTTGACTCAAATTTTTTTATGATTTCTTTTGATAATACCGAAAATGCTTTTAAATCAAAATCTAATAGTGACTTAAATCGTTCCTATTGGTTATTTAAAATGGTGAGTAATCCAGCATTAGTAAATTTTGGCGCAAAATTAGCTCCATTAGGTTTAACCATTGGATTTAAAGGATTAATAAAAAATACCATTTTTAAACAATTTGTAGGTGGCGAAACTATAAATGAATGTGATATAACAATTGCAGAACTTGGAAAATATAATATTGGAACTATTTTAGATTATAGCGTTGAAGGTAAAGAAAGCGAAGCTGATTTTGATGCTTGTTGTAGGGAGACAATTGAAACCATACATAAGGCTAAAGGTAATAAACATATTCCTTTTTCTGTTTTTAAAGTAACCGGTTTAGCAAGATTTGCATTATTAGAAAAAGTGAGTTCAGGAGAAAAATTATCTGACTTAGAAAATAACGAGTACGAAAAAGTGAAACAACGCGTTTACTTAATTTGTAAGGAAGCTCACGTATCAAACCAAGCCTTATTTATTGATGCTGAGGAAAGTTGGATTCAACCAGCTATTGATGCTTTAGCAGATGAAAATATGTTGGTGTTTAATAAAGAAAAAGCAATTGTTTACAACACCTTTCAGTTATACAGAAAAGATAGATTAGAGTTTTTAAAATATACTATTTCTCAAGGAAAAGCTAATGGGATACATATTGGTGCTAAATTAGTTAGAGGTGCGTATATGGAAAAAGAACGTGCTCGTGCTATTGAAAAAAATTATCCATCTCCAATTCAAGATTCAAAAGAAAACTCTGACAGAGATTATAATTTGGCTTTAGAAGAATGTATAAAGAACATTGATATGATTGGTTTGTGTGCTGGAACACATAACGAGAAAAGTAGTTTGTATTTGGTTGATTTATTGAGTAAATATTTGATTTCAACTGATGATAAGCGAATTTATTTTTCGCAATTACTTGGAATGAGTGATCATATCAGTTACAATCTAACATTGTCAAATTATAATGTAGCTAAATATGTGCCTTATGGTCCAGTAAAGGAAGTATTGCCCTATTTGATGAGAAGAGCTCAAGAAAACACTTCAGTAAAAGGACAAACGGGCAGGGAGTTGGGATTAATTATTAAAGAAAAAGCGCGAAGGCGAAAACTTAATTAAAGAATTTTTATATTATTTGAGCCAACGTATTTTGCAAAAAAATCCCACTAATTAGCGGGATTTTTTAATTTCTATTCTACTGGTTTTGGAGCTTCTTTATTTTGATCTTTAAAGGCATCAAAGTCAAATGTTAGTGTAAAGCGTAATGTGTTTTGTAATGGATTACGTTGCGTAAGTGGAATTAAATATGCCATATCTAAACCAAATACATTATACCTTAAACCAATACCTGCCGTAAAAAATTTACGATTACCTTTTGTTTTAGATTCGTTAAAATAACCTGCTCTTACAGCAAATGTTTTGGCATACCAATATTCAAAACCTAAACTAAAATTTACTTCTTTTAACTCTTCTTTGTATCCGCCTGGTGCATCTCCAAATGATTGTAACATACCTTTAGGTACGCCCACATTTGGATCTTTACCAGCTTCAATTATTTTTTCGTTAGTTGAAAAGTTGATTGAGTCTGAACCTGAAACTGTTTTTAAATAAACAGGTTGTGTTGGTACTAATAATTTATTTAAATCACCATATACTCCAAAAGTGTTATAATCATCTACATTCATTTTTAATCCACCACCTAAACGTAAGTTAATTGGAATAAAATCTTTTTTAACAGAGTAGGATACTTTTGACCCAATATTACTAACTACCAAACCAGCACTAGCAGTTGCTTTTTTATCATTAATTTTTAATTTTTTTGACTGGTAATATAAGCCCACATCTACAGCAGCTGATTGCCCTGCTCTTGTTGCTTGCCCATTACTTAAAGTGTAATTCCCTGTTAAGTTTGAACGGATATAGCGTGCTGCTAAACCTGCAGAAAACGTTTCAGATAACTTTTGTGAGTATGCTAAATCAACAGCAAACTCGTTTGGTCTGAATTGGCCAGTAGTATTACCTACAATATCTGTGAATGTAATATTTCCTAAAGAAAAATAACGAAGAGACGCTCCAATAGATTGTGTTTTACTTATTTTACCATAACCGGCAACGTAGTATAAATAAATATCAGGTACCAATTGCTTAAGCCAGGGTGTTACCGAAATAGCAGCCCCTCCTTTTTTTTCTGCAAAGGCCATCTTCGCCACATTCCAATGAATACTATTTCCATCAGCAGGTGTTGCTGCACCAACTTCACCCATACCACCTTGTTTGGAGTCTGGACAGATCATTAAAAAAGGAACGGCAGTAGTAATAGTATTTACTCTTCCGCTTAATTCTTGTGTTGTTAGTGCTTTTGGTGTTGAACCAGTTTGAGCAAATGCCTGTGACGACAAAATTACTCCAGTTCCAACAGTTCCTAAAATTCGTTTTTGCATTGTTTTATTCTTTTATTGAAAGAGAGCATCAAAGATATAATTAATTTAGAATTACCAACTTTTCTATTTTATCAGCTTTTTTATCCGCTCCGTCAGTTACTGAAACTCTATAAACATAAACTCCTCTGGCTAATTTATCACCAAATTCATCTTTGCCATCCCATTCAATCCCATCAAAACGGAAACCTTCATTGTTTATTGTTTGATATATAGATTTAACTACTTTTCCTGAAATAGTGTATACCTGAATTAGCACTTTTAAACTTGTACAGCATTGATTATGTTCAATAAAAAACTTTGTTTTAGTTGTAAATGGATTTGGATAATTTAAAATATGAGTTAAAGCTAATTCTGCTTGGCTAGAAACAACAAAATCTAAATAGGAGTTGGAGGAGTTGTTTTGAACATCCCAAACAGTAAGTTTTAATTTGTGATTTCCTTCAGCTAATTCATTAAATGGATATCTAATCTTACCAGATTGATAAGTATTTAAATCCGAAACATAATAATCATTTAAAACAATGGCTTTAGTTGTGTTTTCGTCCAATACTGCAACTACATCATGTCCTATCCCGTTTCCAATAGTATTTATCCCGCTTATGTCTGAAATTTTAGCATATATTTTCGGGTTTTCATTTGTTACTCCGCCAGAAACAAACTTTTCATCATTCATAAATAAGTTAATGGTTGGTCCTTCATTATCTGCAATTGCATTTGGATTTGAACCACCAATTACTATTTTATTATAATATCCATTTGCGTCGTTAACACCATTGTGAGCATAATAACTAATTTTTCCTATCCCATAATTATAGGAAATATCTTTTGGAACTAAAAAAGAGAACGAAAAATCACCATTAATAACTTCTGATTTTCCTTTATAGATACTGTTTTTTTGTAATAAAAATGGAATAGAATAAGAACCAGCATCATTGGCTTGTGTGGTTATGGTTGCTTCTTTATCAAATACAGTTGGATAAACTACTCCATTAAAATTAGATAACTTATTACCGTTAGCGTCTCCTAAAAATCCGGTTATTGTTACTAGCGACAATGCTTTTAACGTATCGCTTGATGTTGGTGTTAATACCTGAGAGTTAACTGTTGAGGTAAAAACTTTTTGTTCAGGATAAGATAACTTTAAA
>JBILOV010000114.1:0-7383 GCA_044374335.1 Bacteroidia bacterium
GAGCAAAATCATTATCATGTTCACATTATCGGCTCTTCAAACAGTTCTGTTCGTATTGGTTGGTAATAATTTACTAGAAGTAAAAGGTATGTTTACTGATTATTGGTTAATCTTATTTTCAGCAGCATGTTTTGCCAATATGTTAGGTTTAAACATTTCAAGTGCTTTTAATAGTGCAATTACAATATATATATTAATTCCTTTTTTAATTATTCCGCAATTATTATTAGCAGGTGTAGTTGTTAAATTTGATAAATTAAACCCAACATTAGCCAAACAAGGTGGTGTGCCATTTGTTGGTGAGATGATGGCAAGTAGATGGGCTTTTGAAGCACTTGCAGTAAATCAATTCAAGGATAATAAATATGAACAAAATTATTATAAATATAAAAAAGCGTTTAGTATATCTAATTATAAGAAAAACTTTTGGAAAGATAAAATCTTAGGGAAAATTTCAAAAATTGATAGAGACCTAAAGGAAAATCTTAATAATCCTGAAATAGAAAAAGATTTTTTATTGTTAAAAAACGAACTCTTAAAAGAGCAGAGATTTTTGAAAAATAAATATATATTTAATGGGATTAACAAATTAAATAAAAAAGATTTTACACCTTCCATGCAAAAAGATTTAAAGGACTTTTTAGATGAATTAAATGAACATTACATTAATTATGAAAATAAAGCCAGAAAACAGGAAGGTGAACTTACTCAAAAATTAATTGCACAATTAGGGCAAGATAACTTTATAGCTTTAAAAGATAATTATACCAACGAAAGCCTGGACCAACTGATGACCAATAGCGGTGATTTTGGTGATAGATGTTTAGAAATTGAGGGTAGATTAATTCAACGAATAGATCCAGTATATTTAGATCCTACGGATTCTAATTTTGGAGCTGCTCACTTTTATGCACCAAATAAACGTTTTATGGGAAATTTAATTCCAACTTATTGGTTTAATTTGGCAGTTATTTGGTTAATGAGTATTTCTTTAATGGTAATGTTATATTTTGAAGTATTTAAAAAAGTATTAGACTTTTTTGGAAATATAAGCTTAAAGAAAAAAAGATAAGGATAGGTTGAAAAAATTGAAGGCAAAAATTGATACTATACAATTAAAAATTGCTCTAATCTCTTATATCTTTTTAACAAATAAAACAACAAAATTTCGTTTAAAAAATTAACTTTGCATCGCTTGAAAAAAATTGGAATCTATATTATTCTTATGTCGGCCATATTATTGGCAAGTTGTGATGGATATAATCGCCTATTAAAAAGTTCAAATTACGAGCTAAAACTTGAAAGAGCACAGGAATATTATAAAAAAGCTAATTATATAAAAGCATCCGCTCTATTTGAAGAATTGATTCCTGTTTATAAAGGGACTGACAAGGCAGAAGAAATATATTTCTATTTTTCGTATTGTAATTATTATCAAGGTGATTATAGTTTGTCTCAATACCATTTTAAAAATTATTTCCGTAGTTTTCCAACAGGAAAACATGCCGAAGAGTGTTTATTTATGAATGCCTTTTGTTATTATTTAAACTCTCCAGTTTATAAATTAGATCAAACTGATACAAAAAATGCCATGGCAGAATTACAAAATTTCATTGATTTATACCCAGAAAGTACTAGGATTGATTCATGTAATAAAATAAATGACATTTTAAGAGGTAAATTAGAGAGAAAAGAAAGAGATATTACCAATCAATACTTCAATATTGGTGATTATAAAGCTGCAATTGCATCTTGTAATAATTTCATTAAAGATTTTCCGGAATCTAATTATATAGATGAAATGATTTACACAATTGAAGACTCTTATTATTTACTAGCAATTAATAGTTTGGAATCCAAAAAGTTAGAAAGATTGAATTTAGCTATGGAAAGTTATTTAAAATTAGTAGATTTGTATCCTAAAAGCAGTTATTTGCAAAAAGCAGAATCTGTTTACGAAAGTTGTGTAAAAATAAAAAGTAATAAAATTAATTAAAAATGGATTTTAAAAAAACAAACGCAGAACCAAGTACTGTAACTCGTGATATAAGAAGATTTGATGGTCCTACCGGAAACATTTATGAATCAATTTCAATTATTTCAAAACGTGCTAATCAAATTAGTTCAGAAATGAAAGAAGAGTTATCTGCTAAATTAGCTGAATTTGCTAGTAATTCTGACAACTTAGAAGAGATTTTTGAAAACAGAGAACAAATTGAAATTTCTAAATTTTACGAAAAATTACCTAAACCATCTTTAATTTCTATTAATGAGTTTTTAGAGGACAAAACTTATTATAGAAATCCTTCGAAGGAGCAAACTAAAAATTAATTTAATTTGCAATATTGTAATAAAAACCCATCCTCCAACTGGCAGATGGGTTTTTGAATTATATGATATTAAAAAATAAACATATTTTACTTGGAATTACCGGGGGAATTGCTGCATATAAATGTGCTCATTTAGTACGATTGTTAATTAAAGAAGGAGCAGTTGTTAAAGTTGTAATGACAAAATCATCCGAAGAATTTGTAACAGCAAAAACCTTGTCTGTTTTGAGTAAGAATGAAGTTGTTTCCGATTTTTTTGATAATAATCAAAACTGGAATAACCATGTAGCTTTAGCCGAATGGGCAGATATGATGCTTATAGCTCCTTTAACTGCAAATACATTAGGTAAATTTGCGGCTGGAATATGTGATAATATTGTAATAGCTTGTTATTTATCAGCTCGAAGCAAAGTATTTGTAGCTCCGGCTATGGATTTAGATATGTATCAACATCCAACAACCAAAAAAAATATAAAAACTTTAGTTAATAATGGTAATATAATAATTCCTGCTGAAAGTGGTGAATTGGCGAGTGGTTTAGTTGGAGAAGGCAGAATGGCAGAACCAGAAAATATTATTAATTTCATAAAAAAAGAAATAAAGCAAAACTTACCACTTTCTGGCAAAAAAGTACTGGTAAATGCAGGGCCAACCTACGAAGCAATTGATCCGGTAAGATTTATCGGTAATCGCTCATCAGGAAAAATGGGTGTAGCTATTGCTGATGAATTTGCAAAAATGGGAGCAGATGTGACTTTGGTATTAGGACCATCTCATCAAGTACCTTCAGAAAGATCAGTTACAGTTATAAAAATAGAAAGTGCAGAAGAAATGTTTACTGAATGTAAAGCAGTATTTAATAATGTTGATATTGCTGTTTTATCCGCTGCCGTGGCTGATTATAAACCTAAAACAGTAGCTGATTCTAAAATTAAAAAGAAAAATGCTGAATTTTCTTTGGAGTTAGTGAAAACTACCGATATTTTAGAAACGCTTGGTAAACAAAAAAAACAGCAATTATTAGTAGGTTTTGCATTAGAAACAGATAAGGTAATAGAATATGCCAAAGAAAAAATAAAGAAAAAAAATCTAGATTTAATTATAGCCAATTCAGCTATCGAAAATGGTTCAGGTTTTGGTGTTGATACTAACAAAATAACAATAATTGATAAACACAATAAATTGTATAATTTTGAGTTAAAAAATAAGAGAGAGGTAGCAAAGGATATTGTTATTTTTACAATAAATTATTTAAAAACAAATGAATAGATTCTTAATTATATTCCTTTTTATTTTTGTTACTAGAATTGTTTTTTCGCAAGAATTAAACTGTCAAGTTAGCGTTGTTTCTACTCAAATTCAAGGAACAACTAACAAGCAAATTTTTGATCAACTTCAAAAAGCCATTTTTGAGTTTATGAATAACACCAAATGGACAAAAGATAATTATACAGTTGCCGAAAGAATTGATTGTTCGATTTTAATTAATGTAACTCAGCAATTAAGTGCGGATGATTATAAAGCTACTATTCAAATTCAAAGTAGAAGACCGATATACAAGAGCTCTTATTTTTCGCCTACGGTAAATTATATTGATGAGAATTTTATATTTAAATATCAGCAATTTCAACAATTGGAGTTTAATTTAAACACATTTGCAAATAATATTACTTCCACATTAGCATTTTACGCGTATGTTATAATTGCAAATGATTATGACACTTTTTCCAATCTTGGTGGAACTGAATATTTTCAAAAAGCACAATTAATTGTTTCTAATGCTCAAAGTGCTTCAGAAACAGGTTGGAAATCATTTGAAAGTAACAAAAATCGGTATTGGATAGTTGAAAATGCATTGCAACCAGTATTTCAACCAATAAGAGAATGCATGTATAAATACCATCGTTTAGGTTTAGATATTATGAATGAAAAACCGGACGACGGAAGAAAAGAAATTTTAAAATCCTTGGATTTACTATTAGAAGTTTATAAAAACAGACCAGCTTCCTTTATTATGGAATTATTTTTTAATGCCAAGTCGGATGAAGTTGTTAATGTTTTTTCTAAAGGTCAACCTGATGAAAAAACTAAAGCTGTTGAAATTTTAACAACTGTAGATCCGGCAAATTCTACAAAATACTTTAAAATTCAAGGGAACTAAATTTTAACATTTAAATAACTTAAATTGATATTATTTAGTTAGCAATTATACTAGTTTTACACCCTTAAAAAATATTATTTATGAAATAAGCATATTTGCTTAAACACAATTGCGAGGCACTCAACGAAACAAAAATATACAAAAAAAAGATTGACTTAAACACTTCCCGATAGTTATCGAGATAAAAAACAAAAAATATCTACACATAAAATAGCCATGTTTACCGAAACACAAACACAAATTATTAAACTGGCTAAACCATATGACTAATAAAAAACAATAATTTAAACATATGAAATAGCCATGTGCCTGAACGCACAAACACAAATGAAGATACATGGCGTATACCAAATGACAATTAAAAAAAATAAATATCTACATATGAAAAAAACTCTATTTAGTTTTATATTTTTATTAATAGCTTATAATAATTTCGCACAAGAAGTTACTAAAGAAGATGCTTCAAAAGTACAAGATGAAATTGATAAATTAAAAGCGATAGCTCCAGATACTTCAAAAGCATGGAGATTAGGAGGTGTTATTTCCATAAATGGTCAACAAGTGTCATTAACAAACTGGTCTGCAGGGGGCAATAATTCTATTTCAATTGGTAGTTTATTAAACATTTTTGCTAAATATAAAAAAGGTAAAATTACTTGGGATAATAATATTGATCTTGGTTATGGAGTTATTAAACAAGGAGAGACTAAGAAATGGTGGAAAAATGACGATATGATTCAAATATCTTCGAAATTTGGTCGTCAAATTAAAAAAAACTGGTACGCTACTGCTTTGGTAGATTTTAGGACACAGTTTACAGACGGTTATAATTATCCAAATGATTCAGTTTACATCTCTAAATTTATGGCTCCTGGATATTCCTTAGTATCTATTGGTATAGATTATAAAGCAAATGATAAATTTTCTGTATTTATTGCCCCTCTTACCGGAAAATTTACTTTTGTTAACGATGATAGTTTAGCCAGAAACGGTGCCTTTGGGGTTCAAAAAGAAATCAGAGATATTAATAATCCGTCTATCATTACTCAAAAATATTTAACCCATAGAGAAGAGTTTGGTGCTTATTTAAAAATGCAATACCAAACTAAAGTTATGGAAAACATTACGTTTAAAACTGTTTTAGAATTATTTTCAAACTATATAAACAACCCAGAAAATGTTGATGTTAACTGGACAACTTTAACAACGTTTAAAGTAAATAAATTTATATCAGCAACATTAACTACACAATTAATTTATGATGATGACATTAAAGTATTGCGTAATGCTGGAGACCAAAAAGGAACAAGTGGTCCTGACATTCAATTTAAACAAGTTTTAGGAGTTGGATTGAGTTATAAATTTTAAAATATAATATTGAAGATTGATAAGTGAAAGATAGACACTAAACTAAATCTTATTATTAATACTACCTATTTTTATAAATTCAGCAGATTTACTAATTTCTGTTTTTCAGTTTCCCAATTATTTTCTATTGCTGCAATAATGGTATTACTTTTATATTCTAAATAATAGTTGCTATTTAAAAAGCTACTAATTTTATGAGCAATATGCTGGGGTTCATGATTGTCAATATATATTCCAACATGATATTTAGAAATTAAGTGTTCAATTTCAGGAAGTTTCGATGCTAAAATTGGAATGCCAGCATGCATGTAATCAAACACTTTATTTGGTAAAGAAAAATGATAGTTCAAATTAGAATTTTTGTCAATTGTAACTCCTAAATTTGAAACTGAAGTGTAATGCCTTAATTCTGAAGCTGGAATCTTATCTATAAAATTGACCTTATTTTGTAATTCAAACTTAACCACATTACTTTTTAATTGCCCAATCACATCGCCACTTCCAATAATCAAAAGAAAATAACTTTCATCCAAATATTTAAATGCTTCAACCAATTCTTCAGCTCCACGTTGCATATTAATTCCTGCACCTTGAAGAATAACTATTTTTTTACTAAGCGGCAAATTCAAATCAGTACGTGATTTTAATTTAATGATCTTACTATAATTAGGTATGTTTCTCACAAAAATAAAAGGCACTTTGTATTTGTTTGTGAAATAGTTTGCAATACTTTGGTTAACCGTAATACAATACTTTAATTTTGGCACAATCCAAGACTCAAGTGCTTCCCACGTTTTTTTCTTAATGGTGTTTGATTGTAATTCTGGTACTTCACAAAAAATTTCATGGCTATCATAAATTAAAGGAATACCTTTTAATTTGGAAACTAAATAATTTGGAAGTAAGGTGTCTAAATCATTTGCCAACAACACATCAGCTTTATTAAATAATAAAATTAAAAATAAACGGATATTAAAAAATAAATAAAATTGAGGACCTTGCTCAAATAACATTTTCAATCGTTTGCAATCATAATCTCTTTTTTGTATTGGTTTAGATGTTTTTTGTTCACGTCCAACAAGTAGTATTTGATAATTTAGTTCAAATAGCACAGAACACGTTCGTGCGACTCTTTGGTCGGTTACCAAATCGTTTATTACAGAAACTATGATTTTCTTTTTTTTCATACAATATACACCCTTAATTAATGGGAAGATTTATTGTTTTTTTATACATCTATTATTAATTAAACTTAGCTTGAATTTATAGTCTTGCCCCTATGTTTAAAGTCATGCTAAAAATAAGATATTAAACAAAACCAAAGATACACAATTGCAGAAATAATTAATGAGAAAAGAACATAGCTAATTTTCACTAGCATTTATTTTATTAAATTAAGTCTGTTGTATTTAGATGAATATTTTCTATTCTAGTGTCAAGCCTTGGGAGTGAATAATAAATTTATGGCTTTCATAATATTAATATGTGATTTAAACAAAAGCACTACTATCAAATTACAAAAAC
>JBILOV010000115.1:0-7341 GCA_044374335.1 Bacteroidia bacterium
CAGCTAAATAATACAAACCCAAAATAGGAAAGTATAATACTATCACTTTTAACGAGCGAGATTTGTTTTGATTGTGCGATTAAAAAAAGACATATTGCTATACAAATTGAAATTAAAATCAATCGCGGGGTTAATACAAAATCTAAAATCAAGGGTGAGAAAATAAAACTTGATAAAAGGATTCCAGCAAGAAATATATTTATGACAAGTGATTTTGATTTCATTTATTAGCTAAACTATACAAAACAAAAATAGCAGATTAATTCAATTAAATTAATCTGCTACTATTACGTAAATTATATATAATCTTATTGAGTTACAATAATTTTAATATGGCTTTTGTTTGAATGAATAACATAAATGCCTACACTTAAATTAGAAACTTGCACTTCTTCTTCAGGATTTAGATTTATAACTCTTACATTTTCTCCTAGCTGATTAATAATTTTAATGGTTTCAATATCGCTTGATTTAATAGTGAATTGGCCATTATTTGGATTTGGATAAACCTTAAAATAATCTTGGACACTATTATTATTGATCGTATTTACGCTGGTTACAAAGCCAACAAATTGTGTATATTCAACTGTATACTCGCAACCCGAAGAATTTGCAGAAGTAATAGTATATGTTGTTGTAGTTGTTGGAGTAACAACAATTGACGTGGAACACGGAACGCCATTTACCGAGTAGGAGGTACTGGCACTTCCATTAATAGTTAATGTCGCTGATTGTCCTGAACCTGGAGGAATTGGATTTATTGAAGAAAATACGTTAAAAGTTGCTAACTGATCTACGTTTACATTTACTGACGCTGATGAAGTGCAACCATTATTATCCGTTCCTGTAACATAATAGGTGTTGGAATAATAAACGCTAAATGGAATTGCATTTTGCACACCATTAGTCCATGTGTAAGTATTTGCACCAAGCGCAGTTAATATTATAGAATCTCCAAAGCAAACCAAACTATTACTTGCTGAAGCCGCTATAGGTGAAGGTGAAAATCCGTTCGGACCAACTGTAATTTGTCCAGTGTTAAAACAGGTGCCATAATAGGCAGTCACAGTATAATTTGTTGATACTGCTGGATTTGCTGTTACAAATTGTCCAAATGTGTTACTCAAACCATAGCTTGGAGCCCAAAAATAAGCAATAGTTGAACTTCCTGATTGAATGGTAGAACTTGCTGATAAATTAGTAGATGAACCTTGGCAAAAAGTATTAGCGCCCGAAAAAGTAACACTCATTGTTTCAAAAGGCGCTACCATAATTTCTGAAGAACTGGAACAAATACCATTAGATGCTGTTACGGTATAATTGGTTGGCGTAGCAGGATTGGCAATTACATTTTGTCCGGAAGTAGTATTTAAACCATAGCTAGGCGCCCAATTGTAAAAAATAGTTGAACTAGCACCGCCTATTGTTGAGCTAGCTGATAAGTTTGTAGAGGAACCTTGGCAAAATGTATTTGTGCCAGAAAACGTCACATCTGGTGTTTCAAAAACATTTATAACAAAGGAAGTGGTTGAACTAGTGCCAAAAGCATTTGTAGCAGAGCAATTCAAAGTGTAAGTTCCATTTGCCTGTGGGAATAAAATACTTAATACTGCACTTGAGTCGTTATAGAGTATTGCACTATTTGATGGATAAATTTCCCAATTATAAAATAATGGAGAATTACTTGCAGAGGCTGTATAAGAAACAGCTACTGATGGATCACTGCAAATGACTGATGAACCAATAATTGGATTCATAACAGACACTTGAGCAATACCTTGCAAGCTAATGATACTTAATAAAATGTATAATAAATACTTCATGTTTAATTAGTTAGGATTGCTTTTTAATGCAAGAACAAATATAGTTTAATTTTTAAGACAATTAACTCAAATTCTATGAACACTAGTTTCAAAATTAATAACCTTAAATAAATAATGACATGATTATGCTAGGTATTTTATATGATTTATCTTAATTCTGAAATTATTAATCCATAAAGATATTTTATCTTATTTATTCAAAAGATTAAATTAAATTGCATTACTAACCAATAGATGAAAAACCATAAAATTAAAATAAAAACAATGAAGCTTGTATTAACCACAAGTTTTATTTTGATGGCACTTAAATTTTTCGCGTATTTTATTACAAACTCAAGCGCTATATTAACTGATGCTATTGAGTCTATTGTAAATATATTAGCAGGTTCATTTGCATTATATAGTTTATATTACGCCGCTAAACCTAAAGATGAAGATCATCCATATGGCCATGGAAAAATTGAATTTTTATCAACTGGTGTCGAGGGCGGCATGGTTACTTTGGCTGGTTCAGCCATGTTTATTAAGGGTGTTTTTGCATTTTTAAATCCACATGAATTACAAAATTTAGACATAGGTTTAGGTATTTCTGTTTTTTCGGGAATTGTAAATTATTTTTTAGCTCGTTTATTAATAAAAAAGGGAACCAAATTTCATTCATCCACATTAATTGCTGATGGCAAACATTTATTAACGGATACATGGAGTAGTGTAGGTTTAGTAATTGGATTAATTATCATCTATTTCACTCAACTATTTTGGATTGATTCATTAATAACTGTAGGCTTAGGAGCAGTAATAATTTACACAGGAATTAGTTTAGTAAAAGAATCCATCTTTAACTTATTAGATAAAGCGGATTATGTAAAAATTGAACATTTAATTTCTGTGTTAAATTCAAAACGAAATCCAAGTTGGATTGATATTCATAATTTAAGAGTTGTTAAATATGGCTCAGTTGTTCATGTTGATTGTCATATGACATTGCCTTGGTATTATACTTTAGAGGAATCTCATAAAGAAGTTGATGATTTAGATAAATTGGCTACCACCGAATTTAGCCATGAAATAGAATTTTTTATTCATGCGGATCCTTGTTTACCTAAGTCTTGTTCTATTTGTGAAATGAAAGATTGTAAAGTCAGAAAAAATAATTTTGTAAAACGTCTTGAATGGAATATGAGTAATGTACTTCCTGATACTAAGCATACCGCATAATATTTTTTGGGCGTGACCCACTCCGCCCGCTGGCGGATCAGGTCGGGCTATCACTTCAATCTTTTACTTCACTCCATTTCGTAAAAGGATTTTCATTCTATCCCTCACGTAGATACCTGCTTAATAAAATTAAATTTTCTACAGAATATAAATAGCGTTAGGGATTGAAGTGGAAATCCTTTTTTGAGGTACGAAAAAAAGATTGTAACAAAAAGCCCGGCCCGCCAGGAGGCGGGAACGCCCAAATACAAATAATAAAACTAAATTACTTCCTGAGCTTTATTTTTCAAAAAAACTAAAGCGGCTTCGCGCTCGTTTGGAATCATACCATCTAAAATGGCCTCTCGCAAAGCATTTTTTAAATCACCAACAATTTTACAAGGAGGTAAATTAAATATGGTCATAATTTCTTCGCCACTAACAGGAGGTTGCCAGTTTCGGATTTTATCTTTTTCTTCAAGTTCTTTTAATTTTGCACGAACTATCTCAAAGTTTTGTAAATAACGTTTTACTTTATTAGGATTTTTAGTAGTAATATCAGCTTCACACAAGGCCATCAAATCGTCAACATCATCTCCGGCTTCAAATAAAACTCTTCTGATGGCACTATCTGTTATTTCTGTTTTAGCTAATACAATTGGTCTTAAATGAAGTAGGACTAACTTTTGTACATACTTCATTTTTTCATTTAAAGGCAATCGTAAATTTTCAAATATTTTCGGAACCATTCGCGCTCCTTTATCTTCATGCCCATGAAATGTCCAGCCATGGTCAGGTTCAAATCGCTTGGTGGCAGGCTTTGCTATATCATGCAATATAGCAGACCAACGCAACCATAGGTTATCACTTTTTTTAGAAACATTATCCAACACTTCTAAAGTATGATAAAAATTGTCTTTATGCGATTTACCGTTTATTGTTTCTACACCAACTAATTTTACCATTTCAGGAAAAATTAAATGCAGTAAACCGGTATCAAATAATAATTTAAAACCAACAGATGGAATAGGAGAGAGGATGATTTTATTAAGTTCATCCGTAATTCGTTCTTTACTAACAATACTAATTCGTGATTTATTTTTTGAAATAGCATCTAATGATTCTTTTTCAATGGTAAATCCTAATTGAGATGAAAAGCGAATAGCACGCATCATGCGCAAAGGATCATCGCTATAAGTAATTTCGGGCTCTAATGGTGTTTTTATTATTTTATTTTCAATGTCTTGTATGCCATTAAAAGGATCTAATAATTTCCCGAAATTAGTTTTGCTCAAACCTATTGCTAAAGCATTAATGGTAAAATCTCTACGATTTTGGTCGTCTTCTAAAGTACCGTCCTCAACTATTGGGTTTCTGGAATTACGATTGTAGGATTCTTTGCGAGCACCAACAAATTCAATTTCTAAATCATTTATTTTTACCTGAGCAGTACCAAAATTTTTAAAAACAGATAAGTGAGCTTCTTCTCCTAATTTTTTGTGAACTAGTTCTGCTAACTCAATTCCTTTACCTATAGTAACTACATCTATATCTTTGCTTTCTCTTTCTAAATATATATCACGCACATATCCACCAATTACATAAGCATCTACACCCAATTGATTGGCGCAATCGGCTAGTGTTTTAAATATAGGATGCGTTAGATGTTTTTCCACTTAGTTTTTGTTAGTTCGAGCGTAGTCGAGAACAATAAAAGCGTCTCGACTGCGCTCGACGTGACACTAGCTGCAAAAATAGTAATTAAAAACTATGAATACTTCAGCAATTTATCTTCAAAAAATAAATCTTTGTTTCCAGCGTGCATTTTCATATTTACTAATAATTCTTCGCAACCATTGTTTAAAGTAGTTGTTCTGATTAAATCTACTAAATCAAAAATTTCTTTATAAGTGCCTTCTACTACTGTTTCAAAAGGGCAGACTAAATGTTTTAATCCAGAAGCTTTGATGCAAGCAATTGCTTTATCAATTAATTCAATTTTATCAGCAGTGCATTTAGTTGGTAATAATTGAATAGCAACATTTATTTTAAAATTATTTATGTTCATTTTAGTAAAATTTAAATTAATTGGTAAATTATATGGAATTGATTTATTAAATAAATCCAAATTAAATAACAACAGCGGCTAATTTAGTAGCCATTGTATTTACTAATTCTCTTAAAGGTTTTTCGGCCATTGCTTTAATAAATGGGTTCATATCACCTTCAAGTTCAATATTTGTTTTTTGATTTTCTAACAAATGAATATGCAATGTGAAAACAAATTTTGCTACACCAGTGGTTTCAAAAGTAATTTGCGATTTAGGTAAACGTTCTTTTATTTTTATGGTTAAGGGCATCAATCCTTTTATACCAAACGAACATTGCTCAGATGTACATTCAAAATTAGTTATTTTATCTTCAGGTAATAAGTGTTTAAAATTATTGAAATCACCCATAAAATCAAACAAACTATCGGTAGTTGATTGCACGGAATGAATTTCGCTTAGTATACTAAAGTGTGCCAAAAGAATATATTATTATTGTTTCCAAGTTGAGGGACTTTCTCTCCATTCTTTAAGAGATACTAAATCATTTTCAGAAATGTATTTATGTTTTAATGCTACTTCAATTAATGTAGTATAATCACATAAAGCTGTTGTAGGACATTTTGCGTTTTTTAAATTTTCTTTGGCAGTATCAAACCCATAAGTGAAAATAGCAACCATGCCTTTTACTTTGCAACCATGATCACGCAATGCGTCAATTGCTTTAATACTGCTTCCGCCTGTCGAAATTAAATCTTCAATAACAACAATAGTTTGTCCTTCTTCAACAACACCTTCCACCATATTTGTCATACCGTGTTTTTTTGCTTCACTGCGAACATATACAAAAGGTAAGCCCATATCTTGAGCAATTAATGCGCCTTGAGCAATACCGCCAGTTGCAACACCTGCAATAACATCAGGTTTTCCAAATTGCTCATTTATTACATTAACGTATTGCTGACGTATGTAAGTTCTGATTTGTGGATAAGATAAAGTTTTTCTGTTATCGCAATAGATTGGTGATTTCCATCCAGATGCCCATGTAAAAGGCTGTTCAGGTTGAAGTTTAATCGCTTTGATTTGTAATAAAAATTCGGCAACTTTATGCGCGGCATCAAATGGTGTCATTGTCATAGGAAAACAAAAATAACATGATTAACCAATCGAAATACATCAATTTATGAACATCACGATATATTATTTGTCGAAAAAAATCATTCTTCAACAAAAAAATCAAAGTACGGAAAATCAATCATTTATAAATTTAGATATTTTAAAAAAACGTGAAATTGTTTATGAATTTATGAAATTTGCTAATGATACTAACATTACTTTATTAACTCTTGTAACAGAAAATTTAGAAAATGGCTTAGAAAAATTTAGAAAAGCTTTTAAGTATATTTTTGCAGCAGGTGGCTTAATTGAAAAAGATAATAAATATTTATTTATTTATAGATTAAAACATTGGGATTTGCCGAAGGGTAAATTAGATATGGGCGAAGGACCAGAAGAAGCGGCTATAAGAGAATGTGAGGAAGAATGCGGAATTTCAAAATTAACCATTACAAGAACATTAGAACCAACCTATCACATTTATGAGCATAAAGATTGGTATGCCTTAAAAAAAACATTTTGGTATACTATGACAACAAGGCATGAAGATTTATTAGTACCGCAACTAGAGGAAAATATTGAGAAAGTAGAGTTTTTTACTAAATCTCAAATTAAGGAAATGGTTATTTGTAACTCTTATCCAGCAATTTTAGATGTAATTAGTCATTTGTTTTTAGAGACTGTTTAAAATATGCATTCAATATTTAATTTAAATTATTGTTACAATTAGTTATTTAGTAGATCAATCTTTACGTTATTAGTTTCAATCTAAAAAGTTATTTTGATAAGTTATTTGCTGAATATCTTGCATACCAATTCACTCAAAATATTTTTAGTTAGAAATGTAAGATTACATTATTTTATCTTTTAATACTGCAAATGTGTATCTTTGATTTTGTGAAAATTACTCATACTTGTTGCCATTTTTTTAATAGGTAGATATGATATTTTTTACATTTTTTTTAACACAATTTATTGTTTTAATAAATAAATTAACTATTTAACTCTTTCAAAACTTGCAATTAAAACTTTAATCTAAGATGCTTGTAGTAAATAAAATAAAAGAAATAAAAAAGTTACTTTCTATTAAAAAGCTAAATGGTAATACTATTGGCTTTGTTCCTACTATGGGGGCTTTACATCAGGGTCATATTTCT
>JBILOV010000117.1:0-7321 GCA_044374335.1 Bacteroidia bacterium
ATCAACTATATCTACAGTGAGCGTAACGCAAAATACAATAGCTCCATCCATAAGCTCTTCTGCTTCAGGTGTTTTAAATTGCACAGTAACTTCGGTAAATGCTAATGCAACCACCACCACAACACCCGTTACATATAATTGGACAGGTCCAGGAATTTTATCGGCTACTAACATCAGTACAATAACTGCAAATTCTCCTGGCACATATAATTATACAGTTATGAATACAGCTAATGGTTGTGAAAGTTTGGGCTTTGTTAATGTTGCACAAAATCTAATTACCCCTTCTGTGTTTGCCAATACTTCAGGAACCATAACCTGTTTAACCAACACAATTCAATTAAATGGCGCTCCAGCGTCAGGCGTAACATACTCATGGTCAGCACCAGCTGGCAGTTCGATTACCAGTGGAGCTTTATCTCAAAATGCTATCGGTTCTGGACAAGGAACTTATACATTAACAGTACGATCATTATCAAATGGTTGCCCTAATTCGGCTACTGTGGTTGCAAACCAAAATACAATAGCTCCTATTCCAACTGCAAATCCTTCTAGTTCATTAACATGTTCAAATAGTGTAATTACTTTAAATGGAGGTCCTTCAACTGGAGTTACTTATTTATGGTCTGGCCCTGGAATAACTGGTTCTCCGTCAGCACAAATTACAACAGCTAATTCTCCTGGAAGTTATTCGTTAGTTGTTACAAATACTATAAACGGTTGTTCTGCCTCTGCCACAACTACTGTTATTCAAGATATTGTAACTCCAACTGTTTCTGCATCTTCTTCTGGTTCTATTACATGCATAACTAATACCGTTCAACTTTCAGGTTCAAATGGAGTTGGTGTAACTTATAATTGGTCTGGTCCTGGATTTAGCGGTGGTACAAATACTCAAAACGTTATTAGTAACAGTGCAGGAATTTATACACTTGCATTGCAATTTGTTTCAAATGGCTGCGTGAGTTCTTCAACAACTGAGGTAATGCAAGATTTAACGGCACCACTAGGTGTAGATGCAGGATTTGATCAATCTTTGACTTGTTTAAATTCATCAGTTACTTTAAATGGTAGTGTTACTTCTCCAACAAATGCTAGTATCAATTGGACGGGATCAAATATTTGCGGTGCTGTTAATGCAGTTAGCGCTTCTGCGTGTGCTGTTGGTTTTTATACATTAACAGTTACAGATCCAATTAATGGATGTGTTTCTTCGGATATAGTAGAAGTATTTAATAATTCGGTAGCTCCAAATGTTATAGCTAGCGTATCCAATACCTTAACCTGTTCAAACACTACGGCAAATATTGTGATAACAACAACAACAAACCCTGTTTCGAATAATTGGACAGGACCTGGTATTTTATCAGGTGCCAATACACCAACCATAAACGTAAATCAATCAGGTACATATACTTTAGTAGTAACTGATTTAACAAATGGATGCACTACAAATACTTTTGTGAATGTTTTTCAAGATATAACAATACCGTCTATCTCTGTGACTGCCTCTTCATCAGTAATTTGTGCAGGCACTGCATTGACTATGACTGCATCTGGCGCAAATACCTATTCATGGGCACCCGGAGGACAAACCACGACCAGTATTTCAGTTTCTCCAACAATTACAACCACTTATACAATTACTGGAATTGGACTAAATGGCTGCACAAATTCAATCAATCAAAATATTAGCGTTAATGCGTTACCTAGCATTTCAATAAACGGTAACACTAATATTTGCAAGGGATCTTCGTCACTTTTAAACGCTTCTGGTGCAGTTTCATATACATGGAATTCGGGAGCAACCACAAATTCAATTAGTGTTACGCCAACAATTTCTACCTCTTATGATGTTACCGGCGAAGATGGAAACGGATGTTTAAATACCTCATCTCTGACAGTAAATATTATTTCCTCAAAAAATATTTCAGGCATTATAACTAGTACAGCTGGAGCAACTGGAGGAGATATAATTATATACAAATATACAGCTAATCTTAGTCAGTGGGATTCATTAACCATCACACCAATTGGAGGAACATACACATTTAACAAGATTGATAGTGGCTTATACGTTTTAAGAGCTATGCCAACAGCTACCAATATTCAAGTTACGTATGCGCCTAATTCTATTAGCTGGCAAGGTGCTGGTGTTATAAATCACGGCTGCACAATTAACACCTCACAAAATATAAATTTAAGGGGGCTGGAACCAATTGCCCTTGGAACAGGCGTTATTACAGGGACAATTACAGAAGCAGACGGCTTTGGAGCAAGAATGAATAACGAATCAAAACCGATGAGTCCTGGAAATCCAATTGGTGGTATTATTGTAAAAGGTGGAAAAAATCCTGGCGGACAAATGTTTGTGCAAACAACTACAGATTCAACTGGCGCCTATACTCTTGAAAATTTACCACTAACAGGAACAGATGATTATTTTGTGTTTGTTGATATCCCTGGTCTTGATACAAATTTGACTTATCATTATGTGTTAACTTCTGGTGCAAACCAACTTAATGGATTAAATTTCACTGTTGATTCAATATATATTAATCCGATAGCCAATTTTGTAACAGGTATTTCAAATGATCAAAGTGTATTAGAGAGCAAAATCAAATTGTTCCCAAATCCAGCTAATCAAAAATTTTCATTAGAATATACTTTAAAAACAAATTCTATCGTACAAATCGAATTATTTGATATGCTTGGAAAATCCGTCAAAATGCTTTTACCGGCAACACAGCAAAATACGGAAATTTACAAAAATTCATGGCAAATTAACGACCTAAGTGCTGGTTTATATTTTATTAAAATAAGCCTAAATGGCTCTGAAAGTAACATAAAATTATCGGTTACTAAGTAAAGATCTTTAGTATATTTTAAAAGCTACTGGCTATCTATCTGATGGGTTTTTATTATATTTGATTTGCTAAAATGTCACTAAAAAAAACATATCATTTTATTATTCTATTGTTATTTACAATAGTCAATTCAGTTTTTTCACAAACTTATAATTTCAAAAATTATAATACAGAACAAGGCTTACCACAATCACAAGTTTTATCAATTTTTCAAGATCACAGAGGAAACATGTGGTTTGGAACAAACAGCGGTGGTGTTGGGAAATTTGATGGCAATAAATTTACCTCAATTTCAGATAACGAAGGTTTGATTAATAATGCTGTATTTTCAATAATTGAAAACAATAAAAATGAAATGGTTTTTGGAACTAGTAAAGGCGTTAGTGTATTTAATGGT
This sequence comes from Bacteroidia bacterium, assembly GCA_044374335.1. Classification (GTDB taxonomy): domain Bacteria; phylum Bacteroidota; class Bacteroidia; order B-17B0; family Aurantibacillaceae; genus UBA4416. The sequence goes on from JBILOV010000117.1 coordinate 3,265, forward strand.
CTTACTTTTAAAAATTACAACGAAAAACAAGGCTTAAAAAATAGTTGGATTTTTAAACTTTTGCAAGATGGTGACAAAACATGGATTGGCACTCAAGAAGGCGTTTATATTTTACAAAATGAAAAAATAAGACGTTTTACTTTTGATAAAATATTGAACACAGCTGCGGTATTTTCAATCTTTATAGACTCCCAAAAAAGAATATGGTTCGGAACAATAAATAACGGCGCTATTTGTTATAATCCTAAAAATGAATCATTTACACATTACAATAAAAGTAACGGTTTGCAACAAAATTTAGTTTTTTCATTTGAAGAAAATAAAGAAAAAGAAGTATTAATTGGCACAGTTACCGGAGTAAATATAATTAACCCTAACAATAAAATTAGAAATTGCGATTATATTCCACTTCAATTTAATGTAGCATTTAGAAGTATGCTAAACAGTTCAAAAAATGAAGAATGGTATGGGACAGCCGATATTGGATTATATCGTTTTTCAAATAAAGTTTTAAAACAGTTTAATCCATTAAATGGACTTACAAATAGCTCCATCATGTGCCTATTTGAGGATAGAGAAAATAATATATGGTTAGGAACAGATGGCTCAGGTGTATATAAATTTTTAGGGGAGCAATTTACTTCTTATACAACAAAAAACGGATTAACCGATAACTACATCAATGCAACTGCACAAGCTGAAAATGGAGCATATTGGGTGGCTTTAAGAAACAGTGGAATTGCTATAATTGAGGGAACACAAATAACAAGTCACAAATTTAATAAAGCAAATATAAATGCTATCCCTGATAATGATATCCTAACTATTTTACCTACAAAAGATGGAAGAATGTTTTTAGGAACTAGAGATGGATTATGTATTTATGAAAAAGGGATATTTAAAACAATTTCTGAATTCGATTTTAGGCACAAATATATTTTATCTCTATTTCAGGATAGTAAAAGTAATATTTGGATTGGAACAAATGATGGACTATTCAAATACACAAATGGAGATATAACAAATATTTTCAATATTAACTCTCTAAAACAATCAGAAATTCCTTTTCCCATTTTTTGCCTAACCGAAGATAAAAATGGAGCCTTGTGGATTGGCACTGAAAATGGTGTGATTAAATATGAAAACAATAATATTACCATGTTTTCAGAGAAAAATAATTTCACTAAAAAAAGAATATTAACCATTGTAAAAGATAAAAATCAAAATTTATGGTTTGGAACAGAGGAAGGATTATTTAATTACGATTATAATAAATTCACAAAAATTTCTCAAAAAAATGGATTAACCTCTAACTTCATTAATTTTTTACAACCTGATAAGTTAAATCGATTATTAATTGGAGCAAACACAGGAATTGATATTTTAGATTTAACCGATTTCTATAAATCAAAAATTAATATAAAACATTTTGGAAAAGAAGATGGCCTATTAAATTTAGAATCTAATTTTAACTCCTCATCTATTGATAAAAATGGTAAAATTTTAATTGGAACTATTTATGGTTTAGAAATATATGATCCAACATTTGACAAGATCAATAAACAAGAAGCTATTACAAATATCAATCAAGTAAAATTATTTTTTGGTCAAGAAGATATTTCTAAATTTTCAAACGGAATAGATTCGGTAAGTTTTCTTCCAAAAAACCTTAAACTTCCATTTAACAAAAACCACATTACGTTTCAATTTATTGGTATTAGTTTAACTGCTCCCGAAAAAGTAAGGTATCAATACAAATTAGTTGGTCTTGATAATGATTGGACTCCACCCACTTCCAGAACAGAGGCTACCTACTCTTCTTTACCACCAGGCACATACACATTCTTGCTAAAAGCTATGAATAATGATGGATTATGGAATAAAGAACCAGTAGCCTATGAATTTACAATTTCATCTCCTTGGTACAGCACTTGGTGGTTTTACTCAATTTGTATTATAACTATCATAAGCGGTATTTGGATTTATAATTTCATTCATACTAAAAAATTAATTGCCGATAAGCAAAAACTTGAGCACACGGTTAATGAAAGAACCCTTGAATTACGTGAAGAGAAAGAAAAAGTTGAAATCATCAACAAAGAAGTTATTGAACAGAAAACAGTAATTGAACACCATAATATTGAAATTATGGATAGTATTAAATATGCAAAAAACATACAGGAAGCTTTACTTCCGAGTTTAAGTGAAATAAATAATTTATTTAAAAATTGTTTTATACTATACATGCCTAAAGATATTGTAAGTGGCGATTTTTATTGGTTTGCTAAAAATGGAGACACTCGTTTTATTGCTGCTGTTGATTGTACAGGTCATGGTGTACCCGGTGCTTTTATGAGTATCGTTGGTAATACTTTGTTAAACGAAATAGTAAATGAAAAAAAAATAACCTCACCCAGTGATATTTTATTAGAGCTCCACAAAGGTGTTAAAATTGCCTTAAATCAAAATACACAGGAGTTCGAAAGAAGAGATGGAATGGATATTACTTTATGTGCATTTAATAATAATTCAAATCAAATTCAATATGCGGGTGCTAACCGTCCATTATGGATTTATAGGAAAAATAAAGGTTACCAATTAGATATTATTAAAGCTACTAAATATCCAATTGGAGGCTTAGAATTAGAAGAAAACAGAACATATCAAAATCATATTATACAAGTAGATGAAGGCGACTGTTTATATTTATTTAGTGATGGTTACGCTGATCAGTTTGGAGGACCAAAAGGTAAAAAATTTATGATAACCAATTTACAAAAATTACTCTTAGAAAACGTTGAAAATCCAATAGAAATTCAAAAACAAAATTTAACCAATGCTTTTAATTCATGGAAAGGGGATGCAGAACAAATTGATGATGTTTTGGTTATCGGGATCAAAATTTAATAAAAATTTAAATTTTTCAACTCTAATATTTATGTTTAAATTAGAACTTTAATCACTTTTAAATATTTGTTATTACTGCAAGGCTAAAACTAATTAATATTATGGATAAACCTTTAGCAATTAAAAATAACAAAACCTATTTATGAAAAATCAATATTGTATTATAATGGCAGGTGGTGTTGGAACGCGTTTCTGGCCAATGAGTACCACTGCGCACCCAAAGCAATTTTTAGATATTTTAGGAACTGGTAGAACCCTAATACAACAAACTTTTGATCGTTTTAAAGAACTTTGCCCGGCAACTAATATTTACGTTGTAACAAGTGAGAGCTACGAACAATTAGTTTCAGAACAACTCCCCGATTTGCCTAAAGAAAATATTTTAACAGAGCCTTCACGAAAGAATACGGCTCCTTGTGTGGCTTATGCATCCTATAAAATTCATAAGTTAAATCCAAAAGCTATTACGGTGGTTGCGCCAGCCGATCATTTAATTACCAAAGAAGATGTTTTTGTTAAAGCCATTAAATCTTGCTACGCTAAAGCAAAACATGAAGATTGTTTAGTTACACTCGGTATAAAACCATCTCGTCCGGATACTGGTTATGGCTATATTCAATTTATTGATTCGCCAATTGTTGAAAAAGATAAACGCATGTATAAAGTAAAAACGTTTACAGAAAAACCGGAATATGACATGGCGAAGTTTTTTATGGAAAATGGCGATTTTTTATGGAACTCGGGCATTTTTATATGGAGTACTAAAAGCGTTATAAATTCACTAGAGCAAAATGATCCTGAATTAGCAAATGTTTTTAAAGAAGGCTTAGAATTTTATAATACCCCAAAAGAAAAAGAGTTTATTAAAGAAGCTTACAATGTTTGCAAAAACATCTCTATTGATTACTCATTAATGGAAAAAGCTAAAAATGTGTATGTGCGTTCTTCTATAATTGGTTGGAGCGACCTTGGAACCTGGGGTTCGTTATATGGCCATATTAATCATGATAAAGGCAACAATGCCTTAGTTGGCAAAAATATTATTCAATACGATTGCAATAATTGCATTGTGCATGTGCCAAAAGATAAATTGGTAGTTCTGCAAGGTTTAGAGGATTATATTGTTGTAGAATCTGATGGCGTTCTTATG
>JBILOV010000119.1:0-7228 GCA_044374335.1 Bacteroidia bacterium
GATCATCATTCTTTTCAAACTTGGTATTTATTTCATCAATCTCTGGTTTTAAAACACGCATTTTTGAACTACTCATGTATGTTTTGTAAGCAATTGGAAATAATAATGTTTTTAAAATTAAGGTTAATATCAAAATAATAATACCACTATTTAAACCAGACAATAAACTAAATAAAGGAATAATCATCCATTTATTTATATAACTAAATACACTCCATCCTAAAGGAATAATTTCCTCTAAATCTAAATTATATGCTTTTAAAGTTTGGTATTGGTTTGGTCCGAAATAAAATGCCATACCAAATTTTTCGGAGGAAGAATGTTTAAAGGGAATAGCAACTTCCGCTGTAATTGTTTTTACTCTATTAGAATCGGACGGATTTTCGGATGTTTTAATAAAACTACCCTCTTTTAAAAATTCAGAATCTGCAATTAATGAAGAATTAAAAAAATGTTGCTTAAAGCAAATCCATTTAATATTATCTTCATTTAATAATTTTTCTTCACTTTTACGAGCATTAATATAGTCAACACCTTCGGTAGCTTGATTAAAATAAGCGGTTGCAGCTTCCCTTTCTTTTGCAATATATTTTTCCTGAGTTGGCATTGCTTGGCTCCAATGCATAATTACTTTATTTGATTTACTAGAAATAATGTTTTGCATTCCTACAAAATTTACATCATAATCTAACATGTAATCATTTCTGCTTAAGGAATAAGTATATTCTATATAACTTTCAGGTTTTGACGTTTCAAGTTTTAATACAATTGATATTGTTCCATCACCTTCAATACGTTCACTTAAAGACGATGGTTTAAAATAAAAACTATCTGTGGTAAACTTAATACTATTTGAATATGCTTCAAATTGCAAATATTGTGAAGTAGAGTCTTTATCAAATAAAACTAAAGGAACTGTTCTATTGTGATAGCGCTTGTAGTTTTTAAGTTCAACTTTTTCAACCTTTGCACCTTTTGTAGAAATATAAACTTTAATGTTTTCATTTTCTAATGTTACAACTTCTGCTTTTCCAACTGCTGATACAGCAAAATCTTTATACAGATTAGCATTTTCAAGTCTTGAAATTGAATCAATCATTGATGCAGAAATAGTTGTATCCTTTTTTTCAGCAATGATTATTTTTGAAACTATTTTTTCAGCTTCAGCTATCTCATTTGCTTTTATAGCTAACTCAATTGAATCTTTAATTTCTCTATTTCTAGCAATTTGTTCTTTGCTTGGCCCTGTTAATGAAAGCCATGTAATTAATATGACGGCAATTAAACCTAAGCCAATAAGCGATGTTTTATCCATTGTGGGAAGTGATTTTTAGGTTGCAAATATAACTGTTTTTATTAACGAGAATCCGTCAAATAATTATTAAATAAGTTATAAAATTATACTATTGAAATTATAAATTTTCGATAATTTGTAAAGCTATAAGAGAAAATTCTTCAGCAGATAGTTTTAGTTTTTCATTTGCGAAATTCATATCATTAGTTGAATTGATTGGAATTAAATGTACATGAGCATGTGGCACTTCTAATCCTATAACAGTCATACCAACTCTTTTACAAGGAATTGATTTTTTTAGAGCGGTAGCAATGGTTTTACTAAAATCCATTAATTTGGTATAAACCTCATCCTCTAGGTCAAATAAATAATCAACCTCTTGCTTCGGAACAATTAATACATGTCCACGTTTTAATGGAAAGGCGTCTAAAAATGCGATGCAATAATCATCTTCAGCAATTTTATATGAAGGGATTTCGCCATTAATTATTTTAGTAAAAATGCTTGGCATTGTAAGTATTAAATGGTGATTTCTAAAATTTCGAAAGGAATAATACCAGCAGGCACAGTTACTTCAACTTTATCACCAACACCTTTACCAACTAAACCTTTACCAATTGGTGAATCTATAGAAATTTTACCGGATTTTAAATCAGCTTCATTTTCGGCAACAATGGTGTATTTCATTTCCATGTTATTTTTTAAATTTTTAATTTTAACAGTTGTTAAAATACTAACTTTAGAAATATCTAATTTTGTAGTGTCAACAATACGGGCATTGGCAACAATTTCCTCCATTTTGGCAATTTTTATTTCTAATAATCCTTGGTCGTTTTTAGCCGCATCATATTCCGCATTTTCAGATAAATCGCCTTTATCTCTAGCGTCTGCAATTGCCTTTATAATCAGTTTACGATCTACAGTTCTTAGTTGTTGTAATTCATCTTTTAACTTTTGTAAACCTTCTTCTGTATAATATGCAATTGTAGCCATCTTAGTATGTGTTTTAAAATAAAAGAATCCCGAATATTATTCGGGACTCTTAAAATATATAGAAAAAATAAATTTTTACAAGTTGATTCTAACACCAAAAGAGTGAACACCACCAAATGGGTTGGTAAAACGGTAAGAGTAATCTAATCCAAATGTTGATTTTTTCTCTCCGAAAGGAATCTCTACAGTAGCTCCACAAGACGGGCCAGTAAACGCAGTAGTGCGATTAGCATCACCTTGGTAAATACCTTTTTCTGAAACCATACCAGCGCGCACCATCACGATGTTTTTCCATCCGTATTCTAAACCTACTAATAAATTATCTTTTGTAAATGAATTAGATGTGTAATTTCCAGCAACAGTAATTCGATGAGTTTTTAATTTTCCAGTAGTATCACTTGTCAAATAAATATCATAAGCAGCGGCTATATTTAATAAAGCAGGCAATTCAAATGCAGCAGATTTATTTGATTGAGTTAATTGATATGTATTACCGTAAGCGTTTGTCACAGTTCCTTGAGTAGATAAACCATCACCTTTATATTGCATTTTTGGTCCAACATTTTTTAAACCAACCCCTAGGTGAATCTGTTCATATTTACCAGTATGATACTGAATACCTGCATCAATTGATACGCCTTGAGCTTTTACATTGTCAATACCTTCAGAAATTACTCTCAAAGTAATACCTCCGAAAATATTATCCGAGAAACCTTTAGCATAAGATAATGCAATATTAGTAAAACGTGGAGTAAATGTTCCTAAACCACCTTCTGGTTGATCTTCAGTTGTTCTTTCGATTTTACCAGCATTAATCGACATAATACCTAAGCCAATAGCACCGGTTTCGCCAACACGCTGAGAAAAACCAAATGTATTGATGTTAATACCTGTACCAACTAACCAAGCAGAACGCATAAACATCAATTCTGTTTTTCTTGTTGCCGCAAGTCCGGCAACATTTGTGTATTGTGACTCTAATCCCTTTGACAAGGCTCCGTTTGCTCCAGCCCATCCTGCTGAACGAGCATATGGATTAATTAATAACTGTGACGCTCCTGCTTGACCTGAACGTTCAGGATTACCAGCGATTGCATTATAACTTGCAGTTAAAAAACTACCTGTTAAAACAACACTTAAAGATATATTTAAAAATGACTTCATATTATTTGTATTATACTATTAAACGACTAGTAACTTTGTAAATCTAAAGGTCTCATAACACCAAACCATTTTAATATTTTCTCACCAACTTCAGGAACGTCGATATGAATAATATATAAACCACTTGCTACAGAAATTCCACTTTGATTTTTCATATCCCAATCTTGATAAGGTAAACGTTTTGCGCGAACAAAATCAGATCCATTTTCTGTACCATAAATATCTTCCTGCCCAGAAACATCTCTATCAAATGTTCTAACTAATGTCCCATTTAATGTAAAGATTTTTATTTTACACTTGTTTGGTAGATTCGTTATTCTCACCCTATTATCAAGACGTCCTGTTTCATATGAAGAATATGCATAATAAGGATTTGGAACTATATTAATTAAATCCAATGCTGATTTTAACTTATCCGCATTTCCTAATTCTGTAAAAATATCAGAAGTGTTGAAAGTATATAATCCAAAGTTGTTATTCAATGATCCCGATACTGTATCAGTTGTTAACCTTGTATAATTAGAACTTGTTACATTATCAACAATTGGAGTTACAACAGCACCTGAAGTAAAGGCACTGTTAGTATTGTTATACATTCCACTTAATCCATATTTGTACGCTTTTTTTACTCTTAGCTTTACTTTAGCATCACAAGGCATATCAGTAGGATTTTTGAAACTATATCTTGAGTCAATTAATAAAGGAATATTTACCCACATTGCTTCTGACCAGATATTTTGTAGGAGATTTTTAGTATTATTAGCGAAAGCCAACTTATAACTATAAGCAAACTCAGCAAACTTACTATAATTACCAACACCCAATTTTTTGCCACTCATTGAGGCATTTGCTCCAGATACATTTGTATAAGTCATTGAACTTCTATTATTACCAAATACATAAATATAATGTCTTCCTCCGTAAGCGTAAGGATAAGCGAAACTAGAACCAGCGCTTGCCGTTGGGTTCCACATCATATCATCACCGTTATTTGGAGCTAAAGCATTAGTAGAGGCTTGATAAGAATCTTCACCAAAAGCTATATTTAATCTTTCACCTGTTTCTAAATTAATTGCATAACCCGGAAACCAACTTAATCCATATTGAAAAGGAGAACCTGGCATAGAGTCAACAGAAGCCTCTGCCGTATTACAACCAGGATCACCTAATGCTATCCCTTGTTTATCAACAGATCTATGTCTTCTTGGTTCTAATTTTTTAGAACCTGTTGGATTAGAAACGGCCTCATCATTTTGTTCTAAAACTATACTACGAGTCCATTTACTTTTATCTTTTGTAAATACAATATCTACACTAGCTAAGCCTCTTAAATCATAAGCGGCATTCAAAATACCACTTGGCGACGATTCAGCATAAGCAGGAGCTGCAAAAACAGTTCCAGTTTTAGTTGACGCAGTTAGAGCATATGGTGCCCAAGTTCCGCCTATTAGGTTTTCAAAAATACCTGTTGGATCAATATAACCATTAATCGACTTAGTGTCGTTAGCAGAAACATTAGCAGGATCTTCAAAAGTACCTGATCTAATCCAATTTGCAGGCGAACCTCCATCGGCATCGGGCAAGCCTGTTAACCAACTTGTTGATTCATTTGAAAAAGATACTCCAGAACCAGAAATAATATCGTCAGCTTGAACAATTTTATCTGTTGCAGGGTCTGTTGGCGTTGAAATTTCAGCTACATCTCTAGACTGACCTAGTGTTAATGATAAACCTAAATCACTAAAATAAAATTCTTCAGCTACTTTAATAGCTTTGCAAGGATAATATTTCTTTTGAGTAGTTAAATCAGTTAATATCCAAGTAGCTGAATCTGCAATAATTTTACTAAAGTTTGTATGTTTTGTTTTTAATTTAGTATATGGTTTATTTATATGATACGCTGAATTTTCTTTACAAGGGTCAATCGAATTTAACGTATCAAAATTAGAGTTCCAATTTCTATTCACAAACTCAAATAAGAATGAAGAATTTGGAACATTTAAAGGATCAACTACTTTGATATTGATCGGGCCACGTCCATTATCATAAGTAATTTTATCTTCTCTACCATTAGGGTTTGCTAAAATATTGTCTACAGTTCCTTGAGATAAATCTAAATAATTTCCGCCATTACCCTGTCCTTCTAAACGGGTAACTTTTGGACCATATCCATACACTGAATTTGTTACTGAGCCTTGTTTTTCAGAATCAGTATTATGAGGAATACCAAACGCTTTTTTAGATTTACGACCTTCTAAATATGGACGTTTTTGACCTTCCATACTAGGTAATGGAGTTGGAGAAACTGTAAAGACTTGATCTTCTTTATAAACACCATATTCATTATAGCCATAAGCCACGCAGAAAAAATAATATTCTTTATTGTTAATTACTTTTTTGTCTTGGGATGTTGCAAATTGATCTTTGGTAAAATGGAATGTTGATTTAATTCCCTTATCACTATTCTCATTTTCCTCAACCTTAACTGAAGGAACATCGCCACCTGTTGTAGCATCATATTCATAATTAATTAAACGCTTCACACCATTTGCAATATCACAATTAAATACCAATTTTGCTTTTGAAGGGTCTGATAATTCTTCTTGAATAATTGAACTATTTTTTAATTGATATAATTTATATCCTTCAAAACGATAGTACTTATCAAAATTAGGGAAGTGTGTTGGATCAACTTGTATAGTTACGTCTAACTCTTTGTATTGATTTAAATAGTTATTAGATGATGGTTTATTAGAAAAATAAATAATTAATTCATTTTCCATTTCTTGTATCGTCATATCTGGCGCTTCAGGTCCCGATAATACACGGAAACAGTTATCAAATAAAGCTTGAGCTTTATCATCCGCAATTTTCAATAAAGGAATAGAAGCTTTTGGATTTGTAGAGGTTGTTCTTGCCCATGGCAAACCAACTGTAATATAATTTACAGCACCAGGTTGTAACTCAAAAGGACCAGATGATTGCATAAAACGTCTATCTCCGGCGGTAGTAGATTCTTCCCAATTTGCAGCTCCGCAAGGACCATTTGTATATGTATCAGCAGGATAAACAAAACTAGTGGGAACTGAACCACCATAACCGTTTCCACCACAAGTAAATGGTGTACCATCTCTCCAAAAACCAGTCATATATTGGTAATATTGAGCAGCATTGTCAGGATCTGTAGTTTGTAAAGGAACACCAGCAAAAGAGTTATTAAAATATAAAAACTTTGTCATTCCCATCTGCTCACCCGGCTCATCAACTGAACCATCTTTATCGTCATCAATCAAGTTAGTTGTATTTATTGGACCTTGAAAGAAATCACACCCTAAAGAAGGAACATAACTACCATAACCACCACCACCACCACCGGTAGTTTCATCATTATTATCTGCATTATAAATGTAACCTAATCCTCTTTGAACATCACAACCAATATAATCATCACCATAGTAACCTAAATCAGCATCAGTCCAAACCGTCATATAAGTATCATACAATGCAAATGACGAACGATTAATTAACTGGTAATTATAAAAAGTCATATTGTTAATTTCATCCGTAGTTTTAAAAGCGAAGGCTTGAGCACGAATTTCCATACCAATAGCTTTTCCGCCATTACCGTGAACGTTACCCATATCATTATAAACCCACCATAAGGTTTCGTCACCAAAAACGCGCGCTTTACAAACACCTAAATTATCTTTTTCACCTGTATTATAAACATCATAATAAGGATAATCACCATCTTCCGGATTATAATATGAATCGCCA
>JBILOV010000120.1:0-7198 GCA_044374335.1 Bacteroidia bacterium
ACTTAACTGATAAAATTGAAGTAAGTTATACTGATATTAATGGCGCAGAAATTAAAGAACAAATAACAGCCGGTAAATTAGTTTTATCTCCAACAAGAACTTATGCACCAATAGTTAAAAAATTAGTATCAGCTTTAGGAACAAAAATAAGCGGCATTGTACATTGCAGTGGCGGCGCCCAAACTAAAGTGTTGCATTTTGTAGAAGGTGTGCACATTATTAAAAATAATATGTTTCCATTACCTCCATTATTCAAAATAATTCACGAGCAAAGCCAAACGGATTACAAGGAAATGTACAAAGTATTTAATATGGGGCACCGTTTAGAAGTTTACTTGCCACAAGAATTAGCTCAAGAAGTAATTGCGATTTCAAAATCATTTAATGTGGATGCTCAAATTATTGGACGTGTAGAAAAGTTTGATACTTCGACAGGCTCAGCAACAGGTAAAAAAGTGACTATTGAATCGGAGTTTGGGAAGTTTGAATATTAATCTAACCGCAAAGGGCGCAGAGTTTTTTCGCAAAGGACGCAGAAAAAAGATTTAAATTAAATTTTAGCACATCCATCATACGCTAGTAATAGTGCGGCTGCTTTTGGCGAAAGAGAGCGAACTACAATTTTTTCGGCGGCATTGCGGAGACTTTTTTGAGCGAGAAAAAGATTGGAGTTGGTCTTTCGTCTTGAATTTTTGGTTCTTTTTTTTCAAGAAAAAAGAACAAGAAAATAAACTGTATTTTTACTTAATTCAACTCCTGACAACTCAATTTATTTCGATTTACCAACAACACATACATTTTTCCATTCTTGTATAAATTACACATCAATGGTTTTTTGGTGACGTTTGGCAGAGATGTGGCTAACTTTCCGTTAATAGTAATTACATCTAATTTCTCCCCAATTTTATCATAAGCTAATACCAAATTATTGTCGCTGGTTTGTGCAAATTGTGCGTCGTCATAAACAGCTAATTCATTAAAGTATTCAAATAGTTTGCTTGTAAATAAATCATAAGCATATAATGCGCCATTACCATAAACTAAAACATCTGACTGAGAATCATCGTTCACTAAAGTAACAGATGTTTTAAATCCACTTAATTCATCCCCTAACTTTAAAGATTCTTTTTTATCTGACAACGTAATTTTATTCAGCAAATTATTTTTGTCATCTACATAAATCAATTTGGTATTATCCAAACTATTTCCTGCTAAAACATACATGTTAGTTAAGTTGGCAATAGTGTTATTCTTAAAATCAATTCTGCCGTCACCCTTTCTGCTAAATGCATATATTTTTCCGGAAACATCAGCTGTAATTAAATAATCACTTGCTCCAACATGCACATAACTAATAGGTAAGTTTACCTCAGCGTCTGTTTTTACAGGAACAAAGCCTTCCGTTTTTACGCCGTATAAAGTGAAATTATAAATACGTTTATTGGCACACGCCACAAACAAACGATAATCTTTATTCCCTTCATAATCTAATACCGTTAAATTAGAAGTTACCTTAGCAGGTAACTTTATAGGATAACCCTGAACGTAGTTTCCATTTCTATCCATTAAATGCAAATATTGTTCTGTATTAAAAAGCAGTTGAAGTTTTCCATTTTTAAAAACATCAACCGTATAAATTTCAGATGTAATAGTTTCTGTAATTTTCTTTTTCCAAATTAAATTACCGGTTGAATTAATTAGGTACAGTGTTTTACCGATATCCTGAAAACACAATTCATTTTCTTGCGTTAAATGATTCGTAAAAACATGCGCACCTGTTGCAATAAAAGAGTCTGCAGCAAAAGACCATAAAGCACTTACTACATTATTATTACTATCTGTTTTGGGTGGTGCATGGCTGGCATTAATGCGCACCTGAACTGAATTTTTAAAATTTTTAGCAGTTAATGAAAGTTGAGAAGTTGCATTTTCTGACGTCAAGAATTCGTTTGAATTTAAGATTGATTTTAAATGATGAGCCTTTATTAATTCTGAATTTTCGTAATAAAAATAATTACATTCTAGTAATAAATTGTCGTTAGCATAATTCATAAACGATGTATTTTTACCTAACAACTGGCTATTTAAATGCGATTGCTGAAAATAATTTAAAACTAATTTATTTGAAAAAAATAAAAGATGATTTTGATATAAGCAGGCGTATTCATTTTTGAAGTCAGATTTTGTAACTAAAAATAAATCGGAAAATATTTTATTCAGTTTATAAATTTTTAAATCGCCATAATTCTCAACACTATCACTAATAAGCTTAATAAGTTGGTCGCCTTTTTGTAAATCTTTCATTTTTATACTTACTATTTGACTATTCACATCATTTACAACATAGGTTGCTAAAAGTAATTCGTTATCTATATTTTCTAAACTCTCTTTTTTAATATTGAATAAAGCGCTATCATTTAAGGTATTCCAAGCAATTTTATTGTGCTCATTAACCTCTTTTGAATGTTGTTGTTCTATCGTTTTATAAAAAAGATCAGCGTCACTTAAATTGAAACCTTGCAAGGCTGCCGGGTTATTTGGAAGATGCTCAAACCCACTAATACTTTCCGAATTCTGATTTCTAAAACAGTTAAATAACGATAAACTATCCGTATTTGAATAGCCAGTTAAAGTAATTTCATTTAATTGAACCTCAACCCCAATTAACGACTGTTGAGTAAATAAATTTTTAGAAAGCAAATTTGTGAATTTATGATTTAAATAAACCTGTGTCTTTTGTTCGCCACTAATTTTTAATAGGTCAGTATACGCTATATTACTTGCCAATGATTCATTTTTATTTAACTCCAAACACTTTTGCAATAAAGACAAATCCGAACTTAAATACACTAAGCCATCCTTGAAACAAATCAACCACTTTTGATTATTATTGGTAAAATAATACGCATCAAATGAGGACACCGATGGATCCTTTGCAAATGACTTTTTGAAAAAATCAACAAATACACTTTCATTATTTTTCTCTTTTAATTTAAATAAGATAAGGTGCTCGGTAATTTTTTCTTGCTTAATAAATGCCCAATAAATTGAGTTTCCAGAAATTATTTCTGCAATTTCAGGTGATGAATTTACCAGAGAGTCTAAATAACTAATTCCATTTTGAGCAACAGCTATTGAGGTGCTTTTTAATAAAGAATTCCAAATTAAATTCTGACGGGTTAATTGGGAAATTAATTCGCTGCAATTTTTTGTTTCAATAACACACATGGCATTACTCGGAATGTGCTCTAATGCCGAGCCTGTTGGCTCTTTACTTTCTTTTAAACGAAAATAGCCCCAAACAGCTACAGCTATCGACGCAACAATAAATAAATAAAAACTTATTTTTTTTAATAAAAACACCTCATCTAATATAATAGCATTTAACAGGTTTAATTAATTTTAAAAAGCATAGTTATGAAACTATTATTGTGAATTGATTATTTTAATCACACTTTAACTCATACAATAAATGATAAGTATGATAACAGTGAATTAAAATAGAGGTCTCATAACATTGAATTCTTTGACAAAGTTACAAATACTCATTTTGGTAAAAGCCAATTAAAATACGGTTAATGTAACCAATCTAAAGGTTGAGGAAATAACCACCGAAAAACTTAAGTTCATAAAAAAGCGTCGTTAATTTTTTAACGACGCTTTAATTTTTAAATCAATACTCTTTTAATCATCTTTCTTAATAACAGTTATATGTCCTATGTAAGGATGCTTTCCTCCTTGCAAATCACGAACCATTATTTTATAAGTATAAACTCCTTGAGCTACAGATTTAGAACCTCCTTTTACAGAACCATCCCATCCTTTTTGAAAATTATCACTTGTAAAAATAATCTCACCCCATCTATCATAAATATCCATTCGATAATTTTCCTCGTCAATACCCACTCCTATAGGTTGAAAAACATCATTTAAACCATTTCCATCAGGGGTAAATGTATTAGGAATATATAGCGAAAAATCTGGGGTAACTTCAACCTTTAACATCACAGTATCTTTACAACCATTTATGGAAGTAGCCACTAAATTAACATCATAAGTTCCTGCATAAGTATAAGCATGACTTGGATTTGTGACAATTGATGAATTATTAACGTTACTTGAAGAAACATCGCCAAAATGCCAATAATAACTTATTGCTCCTTGAGAAGTATTCATAAAATTGAAATTAGGATCTAATACATTCACTATTTGAGGATCCGAGTAAAATGAAGCGATAGGTTGTGAAAACACTTCAATATAGTCTAATTTAGTAACAGAGTTTGAACAGCCAGTACTTGGATTAGTAACATTTAATGTGATTGAATATTTGCCTGAATCTGCAAAAGTAACGTTATACGGATTACCAATACTATTTAATTGAACCTGAGTATTCCATTCAAATACATCATTAAGCCCATTCGATGTCCCAGTTAATGTAACTGTTAATGGGGCGCAGCCATTTAGTGGAAGTCCTGTAAAATCAATAATAGGTAATGCATTTACGTTTACAGTAAAAACTGCAGTTGCTAAAGGTGAAGTACATCCATCATCAATTAATACTGTGTAAGTATTTGGTGAAGATAGGAAATTAGCGGTAACATTAACCGAACTACTTGATACTGCTAAATCAGTAAATCCTGTACTCCAAATAAAATCATAAGGCGCTCCTTTTCCTGGACTAGTAATATTTGGTGTTAGCATCGTTACATTTCCATCACATTTTGATACAGCAAAACCTGAAGCAGTTAAAGGAGAAGTTACATTGATAGTAATTGTTTTTGGGAAAGTCAAACATCCATTGCCATCAGTTGCAGCAACAACATAAGAGGTCATACCAATTGGAATAACCGTATGTGGCCCGCCACCTATACCTATATTAGGAGTCCAAGTATAAGTATATGCGCCAACACCACCACCAGCAGTAGCAGAAATTTGAGTCGAATTTCCAAAACAAATAGAAGTATTTTGACTTGTAATCAATGTGACGCTAGAAGGTTGAGTAACAACTGTTGATGCAGAAACTGAACAACCAGTGCCATCCGTTAGTGTTGCTGTATAAACTCCTGAAGCAACACCAGAAACACTTTGAGTTAAAGCAGATGAAGATGTTATTTGAGATAGTGGATTTGACCATGTGACATTATATGGCGCTGTGGTAGAGGAGTAATTAATCGCCATAGTACCATTTGAAAAACCAAAACAAGTTGGTGGGACAATATTAAAGCTTGTAATTATAGGAGAAGGTCCGTTTGCTATACCTATTGTTTGAGTGAGCGGACATCCCTTAGAGTCTGTAATATTTGCCAACCAACCATTTCCTGTTGGGATATTGCTAGCAATCAAACCCGTTGGTGTTCCTGGGGTAGTCCAATTGATATTATACGTAGGTGTTCCTCCGGAGACAATTAAAGTTGCAGAACCATTTGCTAAATTACAAGTAGCAGGTATTGACGAATAAGTTGCCGTTAAAGGTGGGGGGGCAATAATATTAAAATTATTACTAATAGTGCAATTGTTTAAATCAGTGACTGTTACAGTGTAACCTCCTGCTGCTAAACCCGCTAAAACAGCTCCAGAACCTGAAGGCGCCCACGAATATGTATAGCCCGGTGTACCTCCTGTAGCAAGCGCAGAAATCTGCCCGTTATTTCCACCATTACAAGAAATATTTGTAAAGCTAGGTGAAGCCGAAGCAAATGATAACACTGTTGGTTGTGAAATAATTGTTGGAACTGAATTTAAACAACCATTTGCATCTTGTATGTTTACTGTATAAGAATTGGCAGCAACATTTACCATGGTAGCATTAGTTTGTCCACCCGGCGACCATACATATGTGTAAGGTGCAGTTCCTCCTATTACGGATACCGCTGCAGCACCATCACTTACACCAAAACAGCTAACCATAGTTGAGCTAGCTATAGCACATACAAGCTGTATAGGTTCAGTAATAGTTACAAAAGTTGATGTAGAGCAACCAGCAGCATCTACCACTGTTATATTTTTAATCCCTGCAGTAAAATTGGAGACGTTTTGAGTTAATTGTCCTGTACTCCAAGTTACTGTATAATTTGGAACACCTCCTGTTACTGTAGTTGTTACTGCTCCATTATTACCCCCAAAACAACTCACATTGGTTTGACTTGTTATTGAAATCACAGGGCCAGAAATATCATTCACTAAACCACTAGCGGAAGCTGCACATCCATTTGCATCCGTTACTGAAAAAGAGTAAGCTCCAGAAAAGACATTATTGTTACATAATGTTACAGGTCCATTACTCCATTGAAAGGACAATGGAGCTGTTCCACCTAAAACTGTTGCACAAACTGCCCCATTATTTTGACTACAATTAGAATTGGTTGCTGATGTTGCGGCCGTTAATGCTGCTGGTTGCGTTAATGTAAATTGTAATGAGCTTGTACAACTTCCATTTGAAGTAATATTTACTGTTTGCACTCCTACACACAAGTTATTTACAAAATTACCACTTTGTAGGTTTGGTAACCATTGAAATGTTGTTCCGCCAGTCCCTCCAGAAAAGGTAATATTTGCTGTTCCATCGCATGCACCATTACATTTTACATTAGTATAAGTTAATATCGTAATTAAAGGACTTGGTTCAATAATATTAACTGTTTGCGTTTTAGTACATAAATTTCCGTCTTGCACTGTAACGGTATAAACACCAGCTATTAAATTGTTGGCATTTGCTGTATTGCCACCACTTGGACTCCAGGTGTAACTGTATGAGCCTGTTCCCCCTCCTGGGGTTACAACAGCAAATCCATTATTACCACCATTACAGGTGATACTTCCTGTTGAAGAAATATTTGCGGTTAAAACTGGTGGTGCCGTAATTATTGTTTGACTGCTAGCAGTACAATTGTTTTGATCTGTTGCTACTAGCGTGTAACTACCTGCACACAATCCTGATGCAGTTTGAGTTGCAATAGGAGATGCTCCTCCCGTCCATAAATAACTGATTGTTCCAAATCCATTTGACGTTGTAGCAGTTGCAACTCCATCACAGAAACTCGCACAAGCAATATTTGTTGAGGATAGAATTACAGACATTGCGGGTGGATTTATTAATGACATAGTCGATACTGCAATACATCCATTAGCATCTGTTACTGTTAAATTGTAATTACCAGCTCCTAGTTGATTTGATGTTGCTGCAGTTCCTCCAGTAGAT
>JBILOV010000152.1:0-5941 GCA_044374335.1 Bacteroidia bacterium
AATTGTCATATTAGTTATTAACAAATAATGTCAATTACTATTGTTTTTGTCAATTATTTGCTTAATGAAAATTGGAACAGCATTGAATTAATAGTAGTGCTATGTAAATACAGTAAGAATTTTAAATTACTTATTAAAATTTAGCCCTCAGTGTAACCGCAGTAATTATCGATGTAATAGTTCCTAAAAATAAATTTTTAAAAACAATACTTGTGCATTCTTTAAACAATGTTACCTGTGCAATTTCCTGATTTATTAAATCTGGCAATTGAGCTTCAGTAATTTTTAAATTACCATTTTTAACTTGAGCTTTTGCTAATTCAAGTCCGTAGGTTTGAATAAAGTTAATTTTATATGCTTTAAAATCTAACTCAAAAAATATGGCTTGAAAAATCACTAAAATAATAGTGCTAAAGATGATAAATTTAAGACCTTCTTTTACAGCATCTTTTCCTCCAATAGTATTATTGTAGTTTACTTTTTTTGAATACAACATTGCGAAAACGCAAAAAGGAATAATTAGTAGCCATCCAATAATGGTTACTTTGTTCATGTGTTGAGTATAGCCACCATAAAAAGTAATGGATGTGGCGATAATTAGCAATACGCTATAAATAGTAGGGAATAAAAAAGATTTTGGTGACATGTTATCGTTTTAAAAAGATTTACTGTGTTTTTTTAACCACATAGCAACATAGAAAAATTTGTTTTTAGTTTATGATAAAATTAACAAGTTACAGATAGTTTAAACTTCGTTTAAAACATAGATTGTTTTTATCCTTACTATGTTTCTATGTGGTTTATAGAATTAACTAACGGTTCATTCCTATTAAAAATTCTTCGTTTGATTGCGTTTTGCTTAGTTGATTTAATAAAAATTCCATTGATTCAACAGGGTTCATATCAGCTAAATGTTTTCTTAAAACCCATAAGCGCTGTAATGTTTCTTTACTTAACAACAAATCATCTCTACGTGTTGATGAAGATGATAAATCAACAGCAGGAAAAATACGTCGGTTAGCAATTTTTCTGTCTAATTGTAACTCCATGTTACCAGTACCTTTAAATTCCTCAAAAATTACCTCATCCATTTTTGATCCGGTTTCAGTTAAAGCAGTAGCAATAATAGTTAAGGAACCTCCGTTTTCAATTTTACGAGCTGCTCCAAAAAAGCGTTTTGGTTTTTGTAAAGCATTAGCTTCAACACCACCCGATAAAACCTTGCCACTTGAAGGTGCAACGGTATTATAAGCACGAGCCATACGCGTAATACTATCTAATAAAATTACCACATCATGTCCGCACTCAACCATACGTTTTGCTTTTTCTAAAACAATGTTGGCAATTTTAACATGCTTTTCAGCTGGTTCATCAAAGGTTGAAGAAACAACTTCTGCTTTAACGCTTCGAGCCATATCCGTTACCTCTTCTGGACGTTCATCAATTAATAAAATAATCAAATAAACCTCAGGGTGATTGTAAGCAATAGCATTTGCAATATCTTTTAATAAAACAGTTTTACCGGTTTTAGGTTGCGCTACAATTAAGCCACGCTGTCCTTTTCCAATTGGCGCAAACATATCAATAATACGAGTGCTATTGTTTTGTTGTGGATGACCAGTTAGTTTTAATTTTTCGGTAGGGAATAAAGGTGTTAAATAATCAAATGGCACTCTATCTCTAATATAAGAAGGCTCTCTGCCATTAATTTCTTCAACCTTAACTAATGGGAAAAATTTTTCACCATCTTTTGGGGGTCGAATTCCTCCGCGAACAACATCTCCGGTTTTTAAACCAAATAATTTTATTTGCGCTTGAGAAACATAAATATCATCAGGAGAACTTAAATAATTATAATCAGAACTTCTTAAAAATCCATATCCATCAGGCATCATTTCTAAAACACCTTCTCCAATGGCAATACCATCAAAATTATAATATACACGTTCAGGTTTTGGCTGATGTTCTCTAACGGGCACATGCTCATGAGTTTCCATGCCATCGGGTGTTTGTGGTTTTTCCTCAGGCTCAATATTTATTGCTAAATCGTTATTTACTACTGGTTTTGATTCTGTGTTTTCTAAAGGTTTAATATGTTGTTGAGGTTTGTGATTATGAACAGGAACTCTTGGAGTACGTTCTTCTCTTTTTTCAAATTTCGGTCTTTCCTCTCTATTTGGCTGATTTGAAGGAGGTACTTTTTCTGAAACCGGCTTTACCTCAATTTGTTTTTCTTCAGGCGCTTTTGTTTCAAATGATTTTATTACTGTAACCTTTTCGCTTGTTGAATCTTCAAAAAGTGTTTTTTCAACTTTATGCGCTCCTTCAATTGGTTTTTGAATACGAGGCTTTTTAATTTTAACCTCTGATGGCATAACATCTTTGTTAACTAAATTAATTGATGTATCTTTTTTCGGAAACATGCCTGCAATTGTAGCGGCTAATTCCTGATTAGAGGCTTGTGCATCAACAATTTTCAAAACCATATCAGATTTTGTTAATCCTTTTGAATCTATGCCAAATTGTTTACAAATGTCTTTTAGCTGAGGAATAACTCGGCTACTTAAATCTAGTACTTCAAACATAGCTATGTTTAATAATGGGGAATAATAATTAAAAAAAGAATTTTGTTATTTTACTGCTTTTGTGATTTTATTGCTACAAGATAATGTAGCATTTGTTATGATGATACAAGTATAAGCATTAATTTTAAAATACAAAATAATTTTGAACTAATTTTTTGTCTCAAATGACTGTAGTTTTTGCTAAATAAAATATCTTTGCTGTATGAGTAAGTTTTTAATAGTTGGATTAGGAAATATTGGAGACGAGTATGCAAATACACGTCATAATATAGGTTTTGAAGTGTTAGATTATTTAGCGAAAGAAAATGATTTAAAATTTAAAGCAGATAGATTAGCTGATGTGGCAGATTTTAAATTTAAGGGTAAACAACTTGTATTAATAAAGCCAACCACTTACATGAATTTAAGCGGCAAGGCTGTTAATTATTGGATGCAAACTGAAAAAATAGCGATAGAAAATGTTTTAGTTATTGTAGATGAATTAGCATTGCCATTTGGAAAAATACGTATTGGTCCGAAAGGAAGTGACGGCGGACATAATGGATTAAAAAATATACAAGAAATATTAAATACAAATCAATATCCACGTTTGCGATTTGGAATTAGTAATGAGTTTAATAAAGGAAGTCAAGTAAACTACGTACTTGGTAAATGGAGCGACGAGGAGAAAAAAACATTAAATGAACGAGTTAAAATTGCCGCCGATTCCATTAAGGCTTTTGCATTTATTGGATTAGCGCGTTGTATGAATGAGTTTAATAATAAATAAAAGTAAGTTTTCGTTTTCTGATTTTTTGAGTTTTTTATCTAATAAATATCTCAAAAAATTAACACCATTTAAATTTCATATCGTGCTAAAGGAGTTGCATCCAATCCGCAAAATTCTTGTTTTAAAAACTTATAATAACCAGTAATGGCAATCATAGCAGCGTTATCTGTGCAGTATTCAAATTTAGGAATATAAGTTTGCCATTGGTGTTTTTTGCCTAATAGTTCTAATTCTTTTCTTAAACCTGAATTTGCAGAAACACCACCGGCTATTGCAATATGTTTAATATTTGTTTCTTTGCTAACTGCCAATAAATTTTTAAGTAAATACTGTATTAAATGTGCTTGATAAGAAGCGCAAATGTCGTTCATGTTTTGTGCAATAAAATTTGAATTTAGTTTTGTTTGTTCCTGTATAAAATATAAAAAAGCAGTTTTTACACCACTAAAACTATAATTGTAATTTTTTAATTTTGGAGTTGGAAATTTATATTTTGTAGAATCTCCTAATTTTGCATATTTATCAATCAATGGTCCGCCAGGGTAGGGTAGTCCTAGTATTTTGGCAGCTTTATCAAAAGCTTCTCCAACAGCATCGTCTTCGGTTTCTGCTAGTAATTCAAAACTTAAATAATCTGATATTTTTATAATTTGCGTATGACCTCCACTAACCGTTAAGCATAAAAAAGGAAAAGAAGGTTGTTTGTTGGAACTTATTTGTTGTTGGATAGATGCTGATCCAGAAAAGTTATTTTCTTTTTCATCACTCAAATAACTACCAATTTCAATCTTTTCTTCAATCTTTTCTTCAATAAAATGTGCTAAAATATGCCCTTGCATGTGATTAATTTCAATAAGTGGTATTTGTAACGCCAATGATAACGATTTCGCAAATGATAATCCTACCAATAAACTTCCGCTTAATCCAGGCCCTCTGGTTACCGCAATGGCATTTAATTGAGATGGAATTATGTTTGCTTTTTTTAAAGCTGCGTCAACCACAGGTACAATATTTTTTTGATGGTCTCTGCTAGCAAGTTCTGGAATAACGCCACCATATTGCTCGTGTATACTTTGGTTAGCTGTTACATTTGATAGCAATACGCCATTTCTAATCACAGCGCATGATGTATCGTCGCAACTTGACTCAATTCCTAATATAAATATATCTTCAGTTTGCTTTATGCTATGGTCCATTTTTTGCTCAGTGATTTACTACAAAACTTAAGGTATATTAACAATAAGAATTTGGGTTATTTCGTTATTTTTAAACTCTATGAGTAAGCTTGGTAAAATTACAAGAATATTATGGAAAACTATATTGTTTTCCGTACTACTTATTGTGTTTTTTTTAGGAGCGCTATATTTTGTTCTACAAACCGAAACATTTCAAACATGGGCAGCAAAAAAAGTAACTGCATATTTAAGCAAGGAATTAAATGCTACGGTAGAAATTGAAAGGCTAAAGATTTCGTTTATAAGTAATGTTACACTACAAGGAATTTTTGTAAGTGATAAAAACCTAGATACTTTAATTTATGGCAAAAGTATAACTGTTGATGTAAGTGGTTTTAATTATGAAGCACATAAGTTGAATTTAGATGAAGTTGAATTAACAGATATAAAAGTTAAACTATTAAAATACAAAAATGAAGACGATTGGAATTTTCAATATTTAGCCGACTACTTCAAATCAGATACAACTCAAATAGATACTGTTCCATCACCTTGGAAAATTACTTATGGCGCTTTAAAATTAAACAATGTTGATTTTACCTACCATTTATTAAAGGATACAAATAAGGTTGTTCAAAATATGAATTATAAAAATATTCATGTTCAAAATGTTTTTGGAACGTTTACCGAACTTGATTTTAAAGGAGATACGATTTTCGCTCAAATATCAAATTTAGCAGCTAAAGAACAATGTGGAATCGTATTAAAAAATTTAACAACTAAAGTTAGAATTTCATCTACTGAACTTAAATGCGATCGTATTTATTTAAAAACAGATAATAGTTTAGTAAAAGGAAATTTGATATTTAAGTATAATCAATGGGAAGACTATCAAGACTTTATTAATAAAGTATATATGAAAGGAAATTTAATTGATAGTACCAATATTAATTTTAAAGACATCGGTTATTTTGCGAAAGACATGAATGGTTTTAACGAAGTTTTATTTTTAAATGGTAAGGTAAGAGGTTTTGTAAATGATTTAAGTGGCTCTGAAATGAAAATAAAATACCGAAATAATACTGAGTTTAACGGCGATGCTGTAATTACAGGTTTACCCGACATTAGTAAATCATATATTCATTTTGATGCAGAAAAACTATCAACTTCGGTTTCCGATATTGAAAAATTTCCAATTCCGCCATTTAAAAAACCAACTTATTTTCAATTACCCGCAGAGTTAAAAAAGTTAGGAGTAGTTTCTTATAGAGGTAAGTTTGATGGTTTTTTAAATGAGTTTGTTACATACGGTACTTTTAAAACGGATGTTGGTATCATTAAAACGGACCTTCAATTAAATAATAAATCAAAAAAAATAGAATATTTTGGTTCCATAACTACAACTAATTTTA
>JBILOV010000121.1:0-7155 GCA_044374335.1 Bacteroidia bacterium
AATAAAGGACATGTTTTTGTAACACAAACTGATACCGAAGTTGTTATTGAAGCATACAAAGAATGGGGATTTGAATGTTTGCAGAAATTTAACGGTATGTTTGCTTTTGCCTTGTTTGACAAAAAATATAATCAATTATTTTGTGCAAGAGATAGAGTTGGTGTAAAACCATTCTATTATTCCAATACTGATAATGCCTTTGCTTTTGCAAGTGAATACAAAGCTTTTCTAAAGTCAAAATTAATTGCATTTGAAATTAATGAAAAGCAACAATTTGATTTTATAGTCAATGGTGATTTAGAAAACACGGAGCAAAGTTTATTTAAAGGAATTAATGAATTAAAGCCTTCTCATTATTTAGTTTATAATTTAACTACTCATACTTTAAATACTATTAATTATTATTTACTTCCAAAACAAACGTTAAATAATAAAAGCGAAATTGAAATTATCGAAACAATTGAAGAGAAGTTAATAAATGCCATTAATTTACGATTAAGAAGTGATGTAGAAGTTGGCTCTTGTTTAAGTGGTGGTTTAGATAGTTCAATAATTGCAGGTGTTGTAAAATATTTGCAACCCAATAAACAAATGAAATTGTTTACGGCAGTTTTTCCAAACGAAAAATTTGATGAAACTAATTATGCTAAATTGGTTAGCGATCATGTAAGTGGTAACTGGCAAACAGTTAGTCCAACAGCAGAAGATTTTTTTAGAGATATTGAATCTTTGAATTATTTTCAGGATTTGCCAGTTTGGAGTACCAGTACTTATTCGCAGCACAGAGTTATGAAATTAGCGGCTGAAAATAATATTAAAGTAGTATTGGATGGACAAGGCGCTGATGAAATATTTGCAGGGTATTCGCATCATTATATGGCTTTATGGAAAGAGAATTTAGGTTTTAATACAATCAAGCAAATTAGTGAAGCTAAAGAAACAATACCCAATGCATATAAACTATTTGGCAAACAGCTTTTAAAAGATGCTTTTGGGTTAAGTATAAATTATTCTAATTACTTTATTAGTGACAAAAAGCAATTTGGCAAGAGTAAAAATGAAAAACTGGCTAATTCCTTAAACAAACAACTTTCATTAGATTATAATGGCAAGTTGAAATCATTTTTAAAATGTGAAGATCGCTGTAGCATGGCTTTTGGTATTGAAAGCAGAGTTCCTTTTGCAGATGATGTTGAATTAGTAAACTATTTATTTTCGACACAAGGAAAGTTGAAAATTAAAAATGGAGTTTCTAAATATTTATTACGTGAAGCAAGCAAACGTTTTATTCCTCAACAAATTTATAAGAGAAAAGATAAGGTTGGTTTTGAAACTCCTATAGCAAAGTGGTTTATACCTAACAAAAAAAATGTTATCGATACTATAAAACAGCAATTAGATTTTGTGAATCTTGATTTCCTGAACTCAAATTTTGAATCACTTTTAATGCATAAGCCAACTTTTTTACTTAGACTATATTCTTTTTCTATTTGGAAGAAAGTTTATAATAATATTTAAACTAAATAAACAGCTTCTTTACCTTTTTTAGTAAAATCAGTATCTATTCTTTCTTGCAAAGTGGTTGATAGCGAAAGGCCAACAAAATCAGCTTTTACCGGAAAACGTGTATGGCTTCTATCAACTAAAACTAAAGTGCTAAGTTGTTTAACAGGTTTATGCAAAAACAATTTCACAGCATAAATTAATGTTTTACCACTGTTTAAAACATCATCTACTAATATGACAGATTTATTTTCAAAATCTTTTTCTTTAAAATCAATTTTAGGTTCAAACGACCATGGATTTATTTTATCAATTTTTATTTTACCTAACTTGGTTTTTATAGGAGAAATAGAATTTAAAATAGATACAATTCTTTCAGCCACCTTATATCCATTACCTTCAATGCCAACAATAAGTATTTCTTTTTCTTTAAAATTATTTTCGTATACTTGATAAGCCATACGATTTAATTTTTGGTTGATTTGTAGCGAATCTAATATTTTTGTTTTTCCCATAAACAAATCTAATTTTTTTGTTTAAAATTATTTTACGAACTATCGAATAATGCAACTAAATTTTTCTGTTTTAATTTGATAATTTGCTTTTAGGTTTGTAATACCCCTACATTATATTGTTTTGTTATTGGCGAATGGTTTGCAGCTTCTATTCCCATACTAATAACTTTACGAGTATCTATGGGGTCTATAATGGCATCTAGCCATAAACGCGATGCTGCATAATAAGGTGTTGTTTGCGCATCATATTTATCTTTTGTTTTGTTATAGAGTTCAGCTTCTTTTTCAGGAGTAATTTCTTCACCTTTTGCTTTTAAAGAGGCTACTTCAATTTGAACTAACACCTTAGCCGCTTGCGCTCCACCCATTACAGCGACCTGAGCTGTTGGCCATCCAACTATTAAACGAGGGTCATATGCTTTACCACACATGGCATAATTAGCAGCACCATAACTGTTCCCTAGTATAATAGTGAATTTTGGAACCACTGAATTTGCCATCGCATTTACCAGTTTTGCACCGTCTTTTATAATACCTCCATGTTCGCTTCGAGAACCAACCATAAAACCGGTTGCATCTTGCAAGAATACTAAAGGAATTTTCTTTTGATTACAGTTCATGATAAAACGAGCTGCTTTATCGGCGCTATCGCTATAAATAACACCACCAAATTGCATTTCACCTTTTTTACTTTTTACTACCTTGCGTTGGTTAGCAACAATACCTACAGCCCAACCGTCAATACGAGCGTATGTACAAACTATTGATTGACCATATAATTCTTTATACTCCTCATGCTCACCGTTATCAACTATGCGCTCAATAATTTCTCGCATTTCGTATTGCTTATCGTTAAGAATACCATACATTTCCTTTTGATTTTTTTTAGGAAGTGCAGGAATTTCGCGGTTAAAGCCAGCTTTATCATAATCGCCTACCTTACCCATAATGTTGCGAATACGAGTTAAGCAATCCGCATCATCTTTGCATTTATAATCGGTTACACCACTTACTTCGCAATGAGTACTTGCTCCGCCTAATGTTTCGTTATCAATGTTTTCGCCAATAGCAGCTTTTACTAAATAACTGCCTGCTAAAAATATAGAACCTGTTTTATCTACAATCATTGCTTCATCGCTCATAATTGGTAGGTAAGCACCGCCAGCCACACAACTTCCCATTACGGCAGATACTTGTAAAATCCCCATACTACTCATAATTGCGTTGTTACGGAAGATACGTCCAAAGTGTTCTTTGTCAGGAAATATTTCGTCTTGTAATGGTAAATAAACGCCCGCACTATCCACTAAATAAATTATTGGTAAACGATTTTCCATAGCAATTTCCTGTGCCCGTAAATTCTTTTTACCGGTTATAGGAAACCAAGCTCCGGCTTTTACTGTAGCATCATTTGCAACTACAATACATTGTTTACCACTCACGTATCCAATCATAATAACCACACCACCTGCAGGGCAACCGCCATGTTCAGCGTACATTTCATATCCTGTAAAAGCACCCATTTCAAAACATGGAGTACCTTTGTCCAATAAAAAGTCAATACGTTCACGAGCACTCATTTTACCTTGCTCATGCAATTTTTCGATGCGTTTTTTACCACCACCTTCATATATTTTATTCAAGCGTTGCTCCATTTGAGAAATCAGCAAACGCATTTTATCGTCATTTTTATTAAATTCTAAATCCATGGTATTTTTTTAGAAAACAAATATATAAGTATTGTAAAATTATGTGCTTATTTTTTATCAATATTTATTTTTAAAGTTTTTGGGCGCGTCCGCGAAAAGCGGATCAGGCTATCACGTCAATCTTTTATTTCACTGCGTTACATAAAAGGATTTTTGTTCTATCCCTCGCGCAGCTATATAGTAAAAGCTCGATAATTATAGCCCCGATTGTAGCGACATCCTTTTTGGCATTCTCTTTGCCAAAAAGATACAGCGGAAAGCGGGAAATAGCTCCTGAAAATATGTAAATTTATAAATCAGTTTTTAATATTAAATTTGACCGGATCAATTTAAAACTTAAAAATTTGACAGCAATTACAGATAAGGATAATCAGTTTGTTTGGCACCCCTTTACTCATTTAAAATATGCCGAAGCGCCTATTCATATAGTTAAAGGCGAGGGGGCTTATTTTTATGATGCAGATGGTAATAAATTACTAGATGCAATTTCATCTTGGTGGGTTAATTTACATGGACATTGTCACCCTTATATTTCACAAAAGGTTACTGAACAATTAAATACCTTGGAACATGCTATTTTTAGTGGTTTTACCCACACACCGGCGGTTAATTTAGCAGAAAGATTGTTAGGGCATTTACCTAAAAATCAATCAAAAATATTTTATTCTGACAATGGATCTACTTCGGTGGAGGTAGCGTTAAAAATGATCTTGCAATATTGGCATAATCAAGGATTAAGTAAGAAAAAATTTATTGCTTTTGAAAATGCGTATCATGGCGATACTTTTGGCGGAATGAGTGTTGGTGCTCGAAATGTGTTTAATAATGCATTTGAAAATTTATTATTTGACGTCATTCATATTCCGTTGCCAACTGCTGAAAATATGGATGATTTAGAATCAACTTTACAAACCTGGTTTACTTATCACAACGATATTGCTGGTTTTATTTTTGAACCATTAGTTCAGGGAGCCGCAGGAATGTTAATGTATAAAGCCGAACATTTGGATAGATTAATTTCTATTTGTCAGCAAAATAAGGTGATTTGTATTGCTGATGAAGTAATGACTGGATTTGGGCGAACAGGTAAATTTTTTGCAAGTGATTATTTGAAAAACAAACCAGATATTATATGTTTATCAAAAGGATTAACGGGCGGCTATATGCCTTTAGGAGTTACGGCATGTGCTCAATTTATATATGACGCCTACATTAGCGATGATAAAACAAAAACATTTTTTCATGGACATAGTTATACGGCAAATTCTACCGCTTGTTCGGCCGCTTTAGCGAGTTTAGATTTGATGGAAAAAGCAGAAACATGGCAACAAATTGAACTAATTTCATACTTACATGCAAATTTTGTTAGTTCTCATCAAAATCATAAACGTTTAAAAGATTGTAGAAGCAAAGGGACTGTTTTAGCTTTAGAGTTAAATACAATTGAGTATACTCATTATCTCAACAATGCGTCGGAGAGTATTGCATCCTATTTTTTAAAAAAGCATATTATTGTTCGTCCTTTAGGAAATATCTTATACATAATTCCTATTTATTGCATTACAGAAACAGAATTAATGAACGTTTATGAAGTAATTGATAGTTTTTTAAACCAAAATTAACTATTTTAACTATAATATTTTTCATAAAAATGTTTGCCTTTACAATAAAAAAGCTAATTTTGAATGCAAATATTTAGAACTAATCACTATCATATGAACATTCACGAGTATCAAGGAAAAAGTATATTAAAAAGTTTTGGTGTAGCTATTCAAGAAGGCATTGTGGCTGAGACGCCTGAACAAGCTGTTGCTGCTGCCAAACAAGTTATGGAAACATATAAATGCGATGGCGTTGTGGTTAAAGCTCAAATTCATGCTGGTGGACGTGGTAAAGGAGGTGGAGTAAAATTTGCGCCAAATTTAGAGAAAGTAAAAGAAGTTGCTACTAATATTATTGGCATGCATTTAATTACTCCTCAAACTAGTGCAGAAGGTAAATTAGTAAGTAAAGTATTAGTTGCTCAAGATGTGTATTACCCAGGAGCAACGCCTACTAAAGAGTTTTACATGAGCATTTTGTTAAATCGTTCAACTGGCCGTAATATAATTATGTACAGCACAGAAGGTGGCATGGATATTGAACAAGTTGCAGAAGCTACTCCACATTTAATTTGGAAAGAAGAAATTGATCCTAAGGTAGGATTACGTGATTTTCAATGTCGTAAAGTAGCTTTTAACTTAGGTTTAAGTGGTAATGCGTTTAAAGAAATGACAAAGTTTGTAGCAGCTTTATATAAAGCTTACGATGCAATAGATTCTTCGATGTTTGAAATTAATCCAGTTTTAAAAACATCTGACGATAAAATTATTGCAGTTGATGCAAAAGTAACCTTAGATGATAACGCTTTATATCGCCATAAAGATATTGAAGCGATGCGTGATGAATCTGAAGAGAATCCAGTGGATGTTGAAGCTCGTAAAGCAGAATTAAACTATGTGAAATTAGACGGGAACGTTGGTTGTATGGTTAACGGTGCAGGTTTAGCAATGGCTACTATGGATATTATTAAATTAAGCGGTGGAGAGCCTGCTAATTTCTTAGATGTTGGTGGTACAGCAAATGCTGAAAGAGTTGAGAAAGCATTTCATATTATTTTAGGAGACAAAAATGTAAAAGCTATTTTAGTAAATATTTTTGGAGGAATTGTACGTTGCGATAGAGTGGCACAAGGCGTTATTGATGCTTATAAAAACATGGGGACAATTAATGTGCCTATTATTGTTCGTTTGCAAGGTACAAATGCTGAAGCTGCTAAAAAATTAATTGATGAGTCTGGGTTAAAAGTATACTCAGCTATTCAATTACAAGAAGCTGCAGACTTAGTTGCTAAATTAATTGCTAATTAAAAACAGAAATAATAACATGATTATGAAACATAACTATTTTTTAATTGCCCCTTTGGCAGCTTCTTTAATGTTTGCTTCTTGTGGAGGTAATAAAACAGAAGGTGAAGATGAATTACCTGAAGTTGATACTTTAAAAACAGAAGTTAAAACTGAACAAAGCAATGAAACGTTTTTTCAAGTACCATCACCTGGTGAGATGCTTACTTTTATTAAAAAAGTAGGAGGTAAAAACAATAAAAATGTTTCATTCTTAAATAGTCCTGATAATCAAAAAAATTATACTGATAATAAGTCAAAAGCTTTAAATTTTGGTATTTATAGTTGTGATTTAAGCTATTGCAGTATTTTTGAAATTGGTTCTGAAGCCTTAAAATACTTTAAAACGGTTAAGCAATTGGGAAATGAAATTGGTGTTTCTTCCGCAATTAAGCCAGAAGTATTAAAACGATTGGAAGGTAGTATAGGAAATTCTGATTCCTTATCTGCTATTACTGATGATATTTATTTTTCATCTTTCGA
>JBILOV010000004.1:0-24046 GCA_044374335.1 Bacteroidia bacterium
TAAATGACTTAAATCTAATTTAATATTTGTTAACACATCACCTTTTTGTGAAGCAAACACAGGTATGTTTTTTATAAAAAAAGCACAGTCACTTCCTAATTGTTTTGCAATTTCTATGCGTTTAGTTTCTGTAATATTTAATTCAAATTGTTCGTTCAATAAATTAATAAAAAACGCTGCATCTGCACTTCCACCGCCAAGGCCAGCACCCATTGGTAAAGTTTTATGTAAGTAAACATTTAAATGAGGAAGTGTTTTAGTTTGCTTAATAATTTGATACGCTTTGTATAATAAATTATCTTGTGTGTTTCCAGAAATTGGCAAACCGCTTAAATGTATATTAAATTCTTGTTCAGCATCTTTTGTTTCAATAATTTCCAAAGCATCATTCCATCCTAAGGGATAAAAAATGGTTTCTATATTATGAAACCCATCCGAACGTTTTTCGGTAATATTTAATCCTAGGTTTATTTTAGCGTTTGGAAAACATATCATACTACAAAACTATAAATTTTAATTAAACCATGTTTCTCAATATAATTTTTAAAAACTTAGGTGGATAGGTTTAGTAAAAAGGATTTATTAAATCGAAATTATATTTAATTGAACTAGGTCTTCATATTGTATTAAATAATTTCTCATTCTTAAGTGCCAATTGGGATTAAAATGCTCTTTAAGTTGACATTAGGATATTTTACTACTGATTATCAATAAGTTAAAAGTGGCGATTTTTCATTTTTTTAGTATCTTTACCCTCTAACTAATTACCAAACACAATGATATATCTTGATTTTGAAAAGCCTATTGAGGAGTTAGCTGAAGAACTAGAAAAACTTAAAAGCGTTGCTGAAAAAAGCAAAGTTGATATGAGTAAACCTATTGCAGAAGTTGAAGCTAAAATTCATGCAAAGCGAGTAGAAATTTTTTCAAATTTAACACCATGGCAGCGAGTTCAAGTAAGTCGCCATCCAGAAAGACCATATACACTAGCTTATATTGATGCGATTACTAATAGTACTTTTATTGAATTGCATGGCGATAGAACTGTAGGTGATGACAAAGCTATGGTTGGAGGATTTGGAGATGTGGATGGGCAAACCGTTATGTTTATTGGCCAACAAAAAGGAATAAATACAAAAATGCGTCAAATACGTCGTTTTGGTATGGCAAATCCTGAAGGTTACCGTAAAGCATTGCGCTTAATGAAAATGGCTGAAAAATTTAATAAACCTATTGTAACATTTATTGATACTCCAGGCGCGTACCCTGGACTAGAAGCTGAAGAACGCGGGCAAGGTGAAGCTATTGCTCGTAATTTATTAGAAATGGCTCAATTAAAAGTTCCCGTTATTTGTATCATAATTGGCGAAGGGGCTAGTGGTGGAGCATTAGGAATTGGAATTGGAGACAAAGTATTGATGTTGGAAAACACCTGGTATTCGGTTATTTCGCCAGAATCATGTTCATCAATATTATGGCGTAGTTGGAGTTTTAAAGAAACTGCTGCAGACGCTTTAAAATTAACAGCAGATAATATGAGTGCTAATGGATTAATTGATGGAATTATTAAAGAGCCATTAGGCGGAGTTCATAATAATCATCAAGAGGCGTTTGCTACTGTTAAAGCTGAAATACTCAAACATTTGGAAACACTAAAAAAACAAACACCACAAGAACGAATTGATGCTCGAATTGAAAAATTTAGTTCAATGGGTGTGGTTCATGATTTAGAAGAAGAAAACTAAAATTTACAAACTAATATAAACAAATTATAATTTTTTATTATGGCAGATACAGGCGATATAAACGTAGGTTCAATTATTAGATTTAATAATGAATTAGTTATCATTACAGAATGGCAACATCGTACACCTGGTAATTTACGTGCTTTTTACCAGGCAAAAATGAAAAATCTTATTAACGGTAAGCAAACAGAAAACCGTTTTAGAAGTGGCGAAACAGTGGATATTGTTCGTGTTGATTTTAAAAACATGCAATACATTTATCAAGAAGGAGATTTTGCTGTTTGTATGGATAAAGAAACTTTTGAGCAAATATATGTTCCAGTTAAATTATTTGGGGATAGCTTTCAATTTTTAAAAGAAGAGATGGAAGTGAAAGTTAGCTTTGAAGGAGATTCTGTTATTTTAGCAGAAACACCCACTTTTGTGGTTTGCGAAATTACATATGCTGAACCAGGAATAAAAGGTGATACAGCTACGAACACATTAAAACCCGCAACATTAGATTCAGGGGCAACAGTAAGTGTTCCTTTATTTTGTAACGAGGGTGATTTAGTAAAAGTGGATACACGAACAGCTACTTATGTAGAACGTGTAAAAAAATAATTTTTTTATTTTTCAATCTCGGTTTATTTTTTCAATATTGGAGAGATGTGGGTAGAAAAATTTTCTCATCACGAAAATTATAACGGGGAAGCTTAAAGAACTCCTTTTTTTGGACGTTGTCCAAAACATATTTAAAATAACAAAGTCTCAACATTATTTGTTGAGACTTTGTTATTAAAAGGAGAAATAAAAAGCTAATTCTTTACAATTTTACTTGTTTTTAGTAAATCGCCTTGCTTATTTTTTATGTTAACTACATAAACACCATTGGCATATTTTGAAATATCAAATTCTGCATGAGCATCAATAGTTTGATAATGAACTATTTTTCCTGAAATATCAAGTACTTCAACAATAGCAGTACTATTGTTATATAAATAAATATTTAAAGCATCAGAGGTTGGATTCGGTCCTACAAATATTTCAGTCATATCATCAATTAATGCAGATGTATTTAATGTTATATCTTTTGTATTAGTTCCAACTTTATTTAATATCCAGTTATTAGGATCAACTCCTATGCCTGTTACCGAACCCGTTAATGGTATCGAATAATTTTCAATGGTTTGACCATGAAATAATCTTACAATGGTATCTGGTTTAGCTGTTCTAGAAATACGGTAATCTACAGGAGTAATAAACAAAGGAACAGAAGTTGGTTTAGAAGTGGTTTGCGTTGATTTTAAATAAAATACATTGTTAGATTGATTCCACGAAACGCTAAAAGTTGGGTAACCTTCGCCATAATACCATTGGTTAAAAAATTGAGTAAAGTTAAGCCCAGTTTGTGTTTGCATAAAGTTTTTAAAATCTATAACGCTTGCCGTACTGTCCTTAAATGCATTTTGAAAAGCTCTTATAGCTGGAAAGAAAACGGAATCATTATTTATTTCATATCTCAGGCTGTGAACAACAGCACTTCCTTTATCATAAGTTAAACGTGAACTAAAAATTACATTGGCATTCATGGTATCTGCATTTGTAAAGTAACAACTGCCACCAGTTTGCGACATGACACTTGTATGTACATCTAACATTTTTTGAGTAGCCGTTGTTCCTGTACCTGTCATGTATTGATGGCATAAATATTCAGTATAACTTGCCCAGCCTTCATTAATAAATATATCTTTCCATGCTGCACATGTTACGTTGTCTCCCCACCATTGATGACCTAATTCATGAGCATCTAGTTCAAAATCAAAAAAACCTAAACTAGTCATTGTTTGATGTTCCATACCTCCACTAAAAGGTGTCATACAATGGCCATATTTTTCTTTATAAAATGGATACATACCAAACGCGTTACATAAAAAATTTATGGTAGGAATTATTTTATTTAAAGCAACTTTTTGCCCATTAATCCATGTTGAGTTATTAATAGCATTATCATAAATGAAATTTTGTATGTAAATAGAATCTCCTGCTAAATACTGTGGTTTTGCATATAAGATGTAAGGTTTATATTTAGCTGTTGCTACTGAAATCAAATAATAGTCTATTGGATATTTTGATTTCCATTCATAGCGTTTTTTATTTCCAATAGTTACCACATTTTTTAGCAATCCATTTGATCCAACCATATTAGTAGAATCTGTAGTGGCATATACCCACGATGAATCTATTTTATCTCTCAAATCTTGTTTGCAAGGGAACCAATGATATGCGCATAAACTTTCGCTTAAGCTCCAGCTCACTTGATTTCCCCAAGAAGTTGATGTGCCAATGCTATAACCATTTCCAATAGCTGCACCACCTGCGGTAGTACAGGTGCCTTTGTAATATACAACGGACTCAAATAATTGATTTTGTGCTATTGGTATTCCCGCAGTTGCTAGTACTAAACTATCTCTCCTTACAAAATTGCGTTTGGCACCATTCACATAAACAGAATCAATTGCATGATTCTCATGCAACACAAAAGCAAAGGAATCTAAATTAGCTGTTACAACTTTTGCAATACTTTTCACATTACCGCTTATGTATAAACTGTTGCGAGCTACGTTAATGTTTAAATGATAGAACTTTAGATCATACTTATTTTCTGGCGGAACATATCCTGGTGGTAAGCTTGCTGAATTTTTTTGATGATAATTTTTTGCCTTTTGCTTTGCGCAATAATGATCTGCTTGTGCTGTTAATTTTGCAAATGAAAATATCGCAACAGAAAAGTAAATTAAATATTTCATGATGGTATGTTTAGTAGTGAATAATTTTATCCTAATCTAAACTATAAAATTGTGAAACACAATAACTTTTTTTAAAAACTTTACGAGTGGTAATAATTATACATAAACTTGTTTAACATGCGGTTAATTTTGAAATATTTTTGGAGTTTAAACCTCTTTAATTTAACAATTTAATAATCAATTTGTACTTTTCCAATTATTCAATAAATAAGCATTTTTTAGGCTTAAAGTTGCTGAAAGCTACTAACTTTGCAAACAATTATGGTAACATATAATCCAAAAGACTGGTTTACATTAATTATACAGTTTCACAAAAGTGATACGTTTAGAAGATTGTTTTGGTCCTTGATGAGTATCGGACTTTATGCCGCTGCTATCGTTTATTTTGAAGTTAATTTTATTCATTTAAATACAAAAAACCCTACAGTCATGCATTCCATTTTGGGTTTTGTATTGTCTATGTTATTAGTATTTAGAACTAACTCTGCTTATGACCGATGGTGGGAAGGTAGAAAGATTTGGGGAAGCGTAGTTAATAATTCAAGAAACTTCTCATTAAAATTGTCGGTTATTTTAATTCACGAAAAGGATAAACAAGAAATTAAACACCTTATTACAAATTATATATTTTGTTTTAAAAATCATTTAAGAGGTAAGTATATTCAAGAAGAATTTACACCAACGGATACTATAACACTTTCAACATTTGCAGACGCAAACCATAAACCAAATTTAATTGCAAAAAAATTATATGCTAAGATTAATAGTCTTTATAAAAATAAAGAATTAACGGGTGAACAATTACTCATATTAAATGAAGAGTTAAAGTCATTTACGGATAATTGTGGTGCTTGTGAACGCATTAAAAACACTCCAATCCCATACTCTTATAATATCTTTTTAAAAAAAATGATTTTCCTTTATTGCATGAGTTTACCAATATTTTTTGGAAGTGAATTTGGTTACACAACTGTTGCCATTACTATCATTGTGTTATATGTATTTGCCAGCATTGAATTAATTGCAGAAGAAATTGAGGATCCTTTTGGTGAAGATGATAACGATTTACCTTTAGACGATATTTGCGGGAGAATAAAAACGAATCTTAACGAAATTTTAAATTAATATGTATCAAAACGATTTAATACTTAGAGCAGCAAAAGGAGAACACGTAGAAAGAGTTCCCATTTGGTTAATGCGTCAAGCGGGACGTATATTACCAGAATATAAAGCAACACGTGCACGCGCTAAAAATTTTATTGAATTTGTAAAAAATCCTGAGTTAGCTGCCGAAGTCACTATTCAACCGGTTGATATTTTAGGTGTTGATGCTGCCATTATTTTTTCGGATATTTTGGTAATTCCTGAAGCAATGGGTTTGCCTTATCAAATGATTGAAGCTAAAGGTCCTAATTTTGAAAAAACAATTAAATCACAAAATGATATTCATGATTTGCGAATTGCTGATGCTGGTGATTTAGATTATGTAATCCAAGCAATTAAATTAGCAAAAAAAGGATTAAATAATCGCGTGCCTTTAATTGGATTTGCTGGCGCACCATGGACGCTAATGGCATATATGGTTGAAGGTAGTGGAAGTAAAACGTTTAGTCAGGCTAAAAAATTCTTTTATCAAGAACCAGAATTGGCACATCAATTACTTGAGAAAATTACACAAAGTACTATCAACTATTTAAAAGCACAAGTAGCCGCTGGAGCTGATATGATTCAAATTTTTGATAGTTGGGCAGGCGTTTTAGGGCATGAACAATATTTAGAATTTTCACTAAAATATATTTCAAAAATTTGTGATGCAATTGAGCCTCTTGTCCCAGTAACTGTATTTGCAAAAGATGCGCATTTTGCATTAGCTGATATGGCCAAATTAAATTGTAATACAATTGGTTTAGATTGGACAATTAATCCGCAAGATGCTCGGATTATTATTGGACACGAAAAAACCTTACAAGGAAACGCTGACCCTTGCATGTTATATGCTGATGAAAAAAGTATTGAAGCAACTGCTTGTAAAATGGTAAATGCATTTGGCAAGCAACGTTACATAGCTAACTTAGGGCACGGACTATATCCTGATTTGGATAAAAATAAAGTCAAATTTTTTATTGATTGCGTAAAAGGGTTGTAAAGTTTGCGTTGAATATTGTCACTTCGAGCGCAGTCGAGAAGCATTTTTTTAATTTTACTCTAGTTCTCGACTACGCTTGAACTGACAGAAAAACTACATGTTCTCTAATTGATGATTTGTTAATTTACAATTTACCCACTCTCCATCTAAAGTGGAGTCATATTTTTTGTAAAACTCAATAGCTGGTGTATTCCAATCCAGGACCTGCCATTCCATTCTGCGCAATTTCATTTCTTTGCTTATTTCTAAAACTTTATCAAATAGTAATTTCCCCAATCCTTTCCCACGTTGCGATTCAGTTACAATAATGTCTTCCAAGAATAAACACTTGCCTTTCCAAGTACTGTATTTAAAATAATACAATGCCATTCCCACAATAACGCCATCTAGCAAAGCCACATAAAAATCAAATTGCTTATCTGCACCAAAACCCCATTCAGTCATTTCACTAGTTGTCACTTCAACTTCGTTTGGAGCTTTTTCGTAGGTTGCTAATTCTTTTACTAAATTTAATGCTTCAGCAATATCGGCTTGGGTTCCTTTTCTAATCTCTATTTTCATATTATTTAGAATATTGTTCTTTTAAAATTACTTTTTGTAAAATACGTTTTACGATTAATTCGGCTAAAATTTGTTGGAAGTTTTTTTCCGGATGATTCGAAGCTTCTTTTTTTATTTGAAGTTCAGTCACATCAATTCTGTATAACAAATTTTGAATAGATGATGAATCTTTTTTTTCAATAGTCAATACTGATTTCAATACTTCATTAAAAACATGTTCTAAATTATTTGAACTTAATTTTGGTGCAATATCCAAAAAGCCACACAATTCGAAATCGCGTTGTAACTGAGTTTTAAATTTTTCAAAAACATCAACTCTTTGCAAGCTATAATTAGAATCTATTTCCACTCTTTTAATAATAATCGTTCCACCGGTTTTTTATTAACGATGTGTGATTGCACAATTTCTGTAACATCTTCTTTTTTTACTCCAACGTAAAAAACCCCTTCCGGATAAATGGCTATAGTTGGTCCAAAATCACAAATACCCAAGCAGCCACTTTTATTAGCGCGGGTCTTTAACCCAACATTTAAATCTTTTAGTTGCTTTTTAAATTCAGCCACTAACTCTAAACCATGAGCTTCGCCACAACTTAGTTTTTCGGAACCAGTGCGTTGGTTAATGCAAATAAAAATATGTATATCAAAAATGGGGGTCATATTTAATCATTTATATTTAAACAAAGTTACAGCAAATTTGTAACTTAAGTATCATGGCAATTATTTTAATAACAGGAGGCTCTGGCTTAGTTGGAAAAGCTTTAACGAAGCGATTAATTTTGGAAGGACATGAGGTAAGAATTTTATCTCGTTATCCAAAATCAACTGATAGCATAAAATCATTTTTTTGGAATGTCGAAAAACAAAAAGTTGATGAAAAAGCATTTGAAAACGTTGAGCATATTGTGCATTTAGCAGGAAGTGGAATAGCAGATAAACGCTGGACTAATGCTCGAAAACAAGACATTATTGATTCGAGAGTAAATAGTATGAAGCTAATTACAGATGTTGTAAAAAAGAAGAACATAAAACTAAAATCTTTTGTTGGAGCCAGCGCTATTGGCATTTATGGCATGACAACTTCCGAAAAAATATTTTCAGAAATAGATAACGGGACGGATGATTTTTTATCTTTTTCTTGCGCACAATGGGAAAATTCGTATAACGAAATACAAACGTTATCCGAAAAATCTTGTATTCTTAGGATTGGAGTTGTATTAAGTGCGGAAGGTGGCGCACTTAAAAGATTGTTACCGTTATTTAAAATCGGTTTAGGTTCTGCTGTTGGCTCTGGCAAACAATATATGCCTTGGATATTTATTGATGATTTAGTTTCTGTTTTTTACGAAGCGTTGTTTAATCAAAACTTTTCAGGAATATACAATGCCGTATCTTCGGAACATATTACAAACCAACAGTTTTCTAAACAATTATCTAAAAGTTTATCTAAACCTTTTTTTGTGCCCAATGTTCCATCATTTTTACTCAAGTTGTTATTTGGAGAAATGGCTAATGTTTTATTGGAAGGATCGCGCGTAAGTAATCAAAAGCTACTAAATTCTGGCTTTTTGTTAAAATATCCATCCATTTTTAGGGCCTTAAATAAAATAGCGACAAAATAGACTCTATTTTAAATCCTTTCATTGTAATATTTTTCCAAAAAAAGAGTTACATTAGCTTTGTCTTTTTATAGAAAAATTATGTGTGGAATTGTAGGATATATTGGAAACAGAGATGCGTTTCCTATTTTAATTAAAGGTTTGCAACGTTTAGAATACCGAGGTTATGATAGTGCTGGAGTATCAATGATTTCTACCGAAGGAAAGTTAAATGTATATAAGAAAAAAGGGAAAGTTTCTGATTTATTAGAATTTAGTAAAGACAAAGATAAATCAGGAAACATTGGAATTGGGCATACTCGGTGGGCAACTCACGGAGAACCAAATGACGTAAATTCACATCCTCATTATTCTCAATCAAAAGATTTAGTAATAATACATAATGGTATTATCGAAAATTATGCTTCCATTAAAGAAGGTTTGCAAAAAAGAGGACATACCTTTTTATCACAAACAGACACTGAAGTTTTAATTCATTTAATTGAAGATATTCGTCAAAATGAACAAGGCATGAAATTAGGGCATGCTGTTATGAATGCACTAAAACAAGTAAACGGCGCCTATGCAATTGTTATTTTGGATAAAAATGATCCAAATACTTTGATTGCTGCTAAAAAAGGTAGTCCGATGGTAATTGGAGTTGGAAAAGATGAATATTTTATAGCTTCTGATGCTTCGCCAATTGTAGAGTATACCAAAAATGTAGTTTACATCGAAGACGAGCACGTTGCGATTATTCGCAGAGGTGAAGAATTAAAAATAAGAACCATTCGCGATAAAGAAATTACGCCTTATGTTCAGCAATTAGAAATGGAATTAGAAGCTATTGAAAAAGGTGGCTACGAACATTTCATGTTAAAAGAAATTTATGAGCAGCCGCGTTCTATTTTTGATAGTATGCGTGGTCGATTAAATTCGGAAACGGGACATTTAAAAATGGGTGGGATTGAGGAACACGAGGGTAAATTTAAAAATGCCAAGCGTATTTTAATAATTGCTTGTGGCACTTCATGGCACGCCGGAATGGTAGCTGAATATTTATTTGAAGAATATGCTCGTATCCCTGTTGAGGTTGAATATGCTTCGGAATTCAGATACCGTAATCCAATTATTTATCCTGATGATATTGTTATTGCTATTTCGCAAAGTGGAGAAACCGCAGATACCTTAGCAGCAATTGAATTAGCAAAAGCAAAAGGCGCTACTATTTTTGGAGTATGTAATGTGGTTGGTTCTTCTATAGCACGCGCTACTCATGCAGGTTCTTATACACATGCCGGGCCTGAAATTGGTGTTGCTTCAACCAAAGCATTTACTGCGCAAGTAACGGTTTTAACTTTAATGGCGCTGCATGTTGCTAAAGTAAAAGGAGCTATTGCCGAAAGTCGCTACCGTCAATTATTATATGAAATGGAAGCAATTCCTGCTAAAGTAGAGGAAGTTTTAAAACTAAATGATTCTATTAAGTTAATTGCTGCTGAATATAAAGATGCTGCAAATGCATTATACTTAGGAAGAGGTTACTCTTTCCCAGTTGCTTTAGAAGGGGCTTTAAAATTAAAAGAGATTTCATACATACATGCCGAAGGGTATCCTGCTGCCGAAATGAAACACGGACCAATTGCTTTAATTGACGAAGCCATGCCAGTGTTTGTTATTGCAACTAAAGGCCCTAATTATGAAAAAGTAGTCAGTAATATTCAAGAAGTGAAAGCTCGCAAAGGAAGAATTATAGCTATTGTAACTGAAGGTGATATTGATGTGAAGAAAATGGCAGAACATACAATTGAAATTCCTGAAACGGACGAATCATTAGTTCCTTTAGTTTCAGTTATTCCATGGCAACTATTATCTTACCATATAGCAGTAATGCGTGGATGTAATGTTGATCAACCAAGAAATTTAGCTAAGAGTGTTACCGTAGAGTAGTTAGCGGTCGGTTTTCTTGACATAATGATGAAAATAATTTGATTGAAACAATATAAAAAATGAAACAAATATTAATTGGCTTTTTTAGTTTGATTTTAATATCAAATAAAGTTATTTCTCAACAAAATCTACAAGTGACAAGACTTAATAATTCCTGTGACACTCTGGTAGTAAGAACTTCGGTATGGTTTAGTTTTGGTTTTCAGTCAACCTGTCCACAGTTGGCAAACTATGAGACGGTTAGTAATTCAGATACGATGGAATTAAATCTTTATTACAATGTTTCAGGTGCATGGCCGCAGGTTGGTTGCGAAAAATTAGACACAATTATTTCCAAGATATTACAGAATGTATCAATTTTGAAATGTGTCGCATATTCAGTTAATAATAATGACACTGCAGTTGAATCATCAACGCAAATACAAATATGTAGCCTAACTGGAATCGAAAAAATAAACAATGACTCTTTTTCTTTGATATTCCCAAATCCATTTTCTACTCAACTTAACGCGCAATATATAGGCAATGAGCAGACAACAATTTCTATTTACGACTTTGTTGGACAACAAATAATAATAAGTAAGAAATTTACAAACACCACTGCAATAAATGTAGAGCAACTTGCAG
Source organism: Bacteroidia bacterium (assembly GCA_044374335.1). Classification (GTDB taxonomy): domain Bacteria; phylum Bacteroidota; class Bacteroidia; order B-17B0; family Aurantibacillaceae; genus UBA4416. Next base: position 11,417 of record JBILOV010000004.1, read on the forward strand.
AGGGTATTTATTTTTACGAAATACGCAACGAGAAAGGGCTAATTAAGAATGGAAAAGTTCTAAAACAATGATACGAAGACTAGGCGCTAAAAAGCGTTTGATCAATGGCGAAGGTCTTATTAAATTGAATATTCTACCTCGGGTCAATTATGATGGAATATTGACAGTTTTGCTCCCCGAAATTCGCAACTACGCCAATCGCAAAAATGTTGTTTTTTTCATTTGTAGAGAGATTGCAGAAAGTTTCATTTTACAATCTAAAAAGTCCATATTTTAAAATGCAAAAAATTGCTCTAAAGCCGTCTTTCCAACCAATTTTTTTACCTTCTTCATAAGTTCTTCCGTAATAAGAAATTCCCACTTCGTAAACGCGTATATTTTTAATACGCGCAATTTTTGCAGTAACCTCTGGTTCAAAACCAAACCTTTTTTCTTTTAAAATTAAACCTTTTATTATATCTGATCTAAACAATTTATAACAGGTTTCCATATCTGTTAAATTAAGATTAGTAAACATGTTAGATAAAGTAGTTAATACTTTATTACCTATAGAATGCCAAAAGAATAAAATACGGTGAGGCTTTCCTCCGATAAATCTGCTACCAAAAACAACATCAGCCATTCCTAATAATATTGGTTTTAATAAAATAGTGTACTCCTCTGGATCATATTCTAAATCAGCATCCTGAATAATGATGTAATCACCTTTTGCCTCTTTAATTCCTGTGTGAAGGGCAGCACCTTTTCCTTTATTGAATTCGTGTTTATAGTACTGAATGTTTAATTCACTATTGGATGATTTGTAATCTATAATAGCCTCTTCAGTATTGTCTTTCGAAAAATCATTTACAATAATTATTTCTTTTTCAACGCCTTCAGGCAATTTAACATCCTTTACTTTATTAAGAATTAAATGTATGGTTTTGCCTTCGTTGTAGGCAGGTATTACAATTGAAAGAAGCATATGCAAACCTACATATTATTCTTGATATTTTAAAAGTCTTATTTATATTAACTGCTAAGATTTTTACAGAGGGCGCTTTTTGTAAATGCTATATTTTAAATCATCCACCAAATTATCTCCTTCGTGGGCAGTTGCAAAAATCTTGAAATAATTTTTGTCATTTATAAACCAAGCTTCAATTTCAACAATCGCGGTCATTTTTGACCATCCATCTTTATCTTTTGTAAACTGTGGAAAATAAACTGCATTCCATTTTACACATTTTCCATCTTCATCTATTGACACGTCTAAACCAAAATTCTTACCGTCCTGAGATGATTTTGCCATACATTCTACAATTAAATAAAAAGATTCGTTTATATTTAAATTATTTATCGGGAAACCAAAACCTATCGAGTAAGGAGCATCTTTGTTAATTAAACACGATTTTTTACTTTTATACCCCGCCTCAATAACACGATTATTATTTACTTCATTTTCAAAGGTTAATAATTCAGTTTTAAATAAAGTACTGTTCTTTTTTATTTTGTCTATTTTTTTTTGATTTATATCTGCCAAATCAGTTTCTAAAAAAATATCCCAAAACTTTTCTTTATTCATTTCTCCTTTATCCATTATTAAATTTGAGTATTGAAAAGCCATAATCTGACTAGTAATGAGAAAGGGCATGCATATAAAAAAAACAGCTTTTAGCCTTGCCGCACTAAATTTACTAACTATAAACATTGAGATAATTATAAAAAAAGGCAGAAAGTCAACTATTGGGCGAATGCTAAATCCTTCGCCATACCACCAGCACCACCAAGATGCGGTAACATATAAAAAAATAAAAAAGGGTATTAAAAAAACTAATTTTTTATGCCAAGAATTTTTCGAAAATAAAATAAATAATACGACTGCTAATAATAAAGGCGTATAAATAAATAGACCTTTTCTATAACTAAACAAAACATTAAATAGTTCGGGACTTCTAAAGTTAAATGTTTCACCTGGGTATGATACAATATAAAAATCACCCGTTTGTAAATAATAGAAAGTAAACTGTAATAAAATAGCAAAACCAATAACCACAAACAAAAGAAGAAGACCTTTGTAGTGTTTACTGATTAAAGTTTTAAGAAAAAAATAATAGTCTCTTAAATTATCAAAGAAAAAAGGTGTAAATAAAATAGCTAATATGTTTACAGGCCTTATCAATGCTACAAGACTTATTGCCAAACCAACCATAAGTATATTTTTATTGTTGGTAGTTTGAACTAATTTCATAAAACAATACAAAAACAAGCTCACCGCAAAAAAAGAATAGATGTGAGACATGGATGGTTCTTGAATAACATAATGAAACAAATTTGTTCCAAAGAAGAAAACAAGACATGTGATAAGGCTAATTTTTTCAGAAACAGAAAAAAATTTACCGACCTTTGAAAGCAAAAAAACAGAAAGTAAATAATATAAGATTGAAGCAATGCTTACTAACATTAAAAATGTGTCTGTATATCCATTTATTTGGGTTCCAGCAATAGATGAAATTACTACTCCCGATACAAAAAAAGGTAATAGACAAATTGAAGTTCCGCAATAATATTTGTTTAAAACTTTGTCTTTATAAGAATTTAAATAGGGTTTATAAAATGGGTTAATTTTGTTTTCTTTTTTATCATAAAAACTATATGTAAAATCTTGGTAAATAATTGCAGCGGGCAAATAACAATAATATCCTAATCCGTCAGAGGAGACAGAATTAATTAAACCATTTTGACGTTCGTTTAAAAATCGTTGAGTTAAAACAATTAAAAATAAACCAATGAAAAGAAAAATGTATTTTCTTTTCCATAGTAACTCTTTAATTCTATAAAACATATTAGATAGCCATTTCAGGAATTTCACCGTCTATTATTAATTTACCAGAGGTGGCATTTTTAATTTGTTCAACACTTACACCTGGTGCTCTTTCTAATAAACGAAACCCACCTTCTGGAAGAATATCTAATACAGCTAATTCTGTAACTATTTTTTTGACGCATTTAATTCCAGTTAATGGTAAATCGCATTTTGATAATAATTTTGATTCTCCGGCTTTATTTACATGCTGCATAGCAACAATAATATTTTTAGCACTTGCTACTAAATCCATAGCGCCGCCCATACCTTTAACCATTTTTCCTGGTATTTTCCAGTTAGCAATATCCCCATTTTCACTTACCTCCATGGCGCCTAAAATGGTTAAGTTTACTTTTTGAGCTCTAATCATTCCAAAACTCATCGCGCTATCAAAAACTGATGATCCAGCTAATAAAGTAACGGTTTGTTTGCCTGCATTAATTAAATCAGCATCTTCTTCACCTTCAAAAGGAAAAGGACCCATTCCTAAAATGCCGTTTTCTGATTGCAAAACCACGTTAACTCCTTCTGGAATATAATTTGCCACCAAAGTAGGAATACCAATGCCTAAATTAACATACATTCCATCTTTAACTTCTCTTGCTATTCGTTTAGCAATACCGTTTTTATCTAGCATAATGAATCAGTTTATAATATGATGAAAAAATTGGAATTATTTTTCAATAACTTTTTCTAGCTTATAAAATGACAGCTCCGTATCATCACAATCTAAGAAAGATTTAGCATCAGGATTGAAGGTAAATGTTTTTAAAATCATTCCTGACATATTTATCAAATTACCTGGTATGGTAACACTATCAGTAACATTGATCCATTTATTGGCTTCTGCAACATGACTTCTAAAATTTACTTCAGTCCAATGCAACATTTTACCTTTTCCATCTTCTAAAGCAATGCCATATTTTTGGTCATGATTTAAATCTCCTAATCGTACCCAAGTGTTTAACTTAACTCGTAAATCTTTTTGATTTAAACTATCATGAATATTAAATACATAACCATTTGCATATTGATATATGCTATCTGCTTGAGAATAAAATTTCCCTCCATGCGCATCTCCTTCTCTTTTTGTAGGAATTACAAGAGTATCTTCACTGTTAATAGTTGCTTTTTCTAGTAATGTTAATTTTTCAACTTCTTTTGGTGGTGCACAAAAAGTAAATAATAACCCTGTGCTTAATACTAAAATTTGTGATGCTTGCTTGAAATAATCTTTTCTCATAATTAATCTGTTTTTTGTTTTTATTGTTTATTGCTATTTTTTCTTACTGTTATTTGCTCAATACGTTTCTCGTATTTTTCGCCTTGAAATATTCTATGAACATAAATACCTGGTGTGTGAATCTGATCTGGATCTAATTCTCCAACCTCCACTAATTCTTCTACCTCAGCAATAGTAATTTTACCGGCCATAGCCATCATCGGATTAAAATTACGAGCAGTAGAACGGAATATTAAATTCCCAGCCGTATCTCCTTTCCATGCTTTTACAATAGCAAAATCTGCTTCGAAAGCTTTTTCTTCTAGATACTCTTTTGTTTCTCCATTATAGGTAAATGTTCGGATTTCCTTTCCAATAGCCACTTCGGTTCCAACACCTGCTGGAGTATAAATTACGGGCATGCCATAACCAGCAGCTAAACAACGTGTAGCTAAAGTACCTTGAGGAATTAATTCAACTTCTAGTTCACCACTTAACATTTGCCTTTCAAATTCTGCATTTTCACCAACATATGACGAAATCATTTTTTTTATTTGTTTAGTTTGTAACAACAATCCTAAGCCAAAATCATCAACTCCAGCATTATTACTAATGCATGTTAATCCTTTGATGTTTTTTTTCACTAATGCAGAAATACAGTTTTCAGGAATACCACACAAGCCAAAGCCACCTACTAATAATGTCACATTATCTGTTACGTCTTTTAAAGCCTCTTCCGCATTTTTTACTACTCTGTTTATCATTTTACAAATATATTATTTTTCCTCAAAATCTAAATCTTCTATTGGAGTATCTTTTTCTGTTTGTGCGTCATAAACACTGCAATCTAGCTCAATATCGCCCATATTTGATGGTTTTACAAACCCGTTTTTACTAATTTTTAAACTTGGGTCAGCATATACTTTCTGAAAAAATTTACCCCAAATTGGTAGTGCCATACTAGCGCCTTGCCCTTCGTTAGTTGAATTAAAATGAACACTTCTTTCTTCGCCTCCAACCCAACAACCAGCAACTAATTCGGGTGTTAATCCCATAAACCATCCATCCGCATTGTTTTGAGTAGTACCCGTTTTACCGGCAATTTCATTCCGTAAATTAAACCTTGAACGTAAGCGAGTTCCGGTGCCTCTATCCACCACGCCACGCATTAATTGTATCATTGCATAGGCTTTTTCTTCACTAAAAACTTCATCAGTTGTTGGGAAAAACTCTTCTAATACTTTACCATTTTTATCTTCAATTCTTGAAATAAATGTTGGTTGTATGTATGTTCCTTTGTTTGCAAACGTAGCATTGGCGGCAACCATTTCGTAAACCGAAATATCAGGCGTGCCCAAAGCAATAGATGGTACAGCATCAATAGGAGAAGTAATTCCTAAACGACGCACCAAATTAATTACGGCATCAGGCCCAAATTGTTTCATAACCCATGCCGTTACATAATTAATTGAACCAGCTAATGCGTAACGTAACGTAACCATCTTACCGGTTCCTTTATTACCATCCGAATTATCTGGACACCATGCAGGTTGCCCAGGTGTTTCAATGCATGTTCTAACATTTGCAACCTGATAACATGGCGAATAGCCTTCTTGAATTGCCAATGCATATACAAATGGTTTAAAGGTAGATCCTACTTGTCGGCGACCAACTTTAACATGATCAAATTTAAAATGCCTATGATTAACTCCTCCAACCCAAGCTTTAACAAAACCAGTTGTAGGCTCTATTGAAATAAACCCAGTATGTAAAAAACTTTTATAATAGCGTATACTGTCCCATGGCGACATCATTGTATCAATATCGCCACGTAAACTATAAACAGTCATGTTCACAGGTTTTTTAAACTCTTCTAAGATTTGTTCTTTTGATATGCCGGCACTTTTTAATAAACGGTAACGATCACTTCGTTTCATTGAACTCATCATGATGTTTTCTATTTGCTCTTTGTTTACATTCCAGGCAAAAGGCGCATTTTTTTTAGTTTTACATTCTTTAGAAAACAACTTTTGTAAATCTGACATGTGCTCGTGCACAGCTTCTTCTGCATATTTTTGCATTCTGGAATCTATAGTTGTATAGATTCGTAATCCATCCCTGTATACATTATATGGTTTATTAGTTTCTGGATTGATATGTTTAGCGCACCATGTTTTTAAGAAATACTCTCTCAAATATTCTCTAAAATAAGGAGCTAATCCATCATTATGATCTTCCGGATGAAAAATCACACCAAGAGGTAATTGTTTTAAACTATCGTATTTTTCTTTCGTTAAAAACCCATTACTCACCATTTGCATCATGACAACATTTCTTCTATGAAGCGTTGTATCTGCTTTTTTAACTGGATTAAATAAAGATGGGTTTTTTGCCATTCCAATAAGCATAGCCGCTTGCTGAATTTCAAGACTATCTTGATTTCTATTAAAATAAATTTGAGCAGCAGATTTAACTCCCACAGCCTGATTTAAGAAATCGAACTTATTAAGATACAAGGCTAAAATTTCATCTTTTGTATAATTTTTTTCTAAACGCGCGGCAATCACCCATTCTTTTAACTTCTGTAAAATCATCTCTGGTTTACTCAGTTTCTGGCGGGGAAACATCATTTTAGCTAATTGCTGCGAAAGAGTACTTCCTCCTCCACTACTGGAACTCCCAGTTAAAGCGCCAAACACAGCACGTCCCAAAGCCCTCAAATCTACTCCACTATGATCATGAAACCGAGCATCTTCAGTGGCGATTAACGCATTAATTAAATCTTGATCTAGTTCATAATATTTTACATTTACGCGATTTTCAGCATAATATTTCCCCAAGGTTTTCATATCGCTACTGTAAATAACAGTTGCTAGGTTACTTTTAGGATTTTGAAGCTCCGCAACACTTGGTAAATCAATAAATATTTCGAGTGAAATAAAACTAATTACAAAAAAAAGAATTAGGAAAGGAAGCCAAACTAAAAGCCATGTAAAACGAATATATTTTGTAAGTTTATTTGCTGCCATAAAATCTATCCACAAAGGTAATTTAAAACCTTAGATTGAAAAATTTTTGAGTAAAACGAACTCTTAAAGATTTTTTTCTACTGAATATTAATCTATTGTTAAAATAAATATATATTTTTATCTTTGAAAGGTATTTTATTATTAAATTTTATTAACTTTAAATTTGATTAATAATTAGTCTTAAGTTTTAAAACCGAATTATAACAAATAGCATGAAAAAAAAACTATTCATTTCTTTGACTCTTATAGCAATTAGTTGCTCCCAATTACTGCTATCTCAAACAAACAAAATAAAAAAACAGGATCCAAATGTTTTTGATGAGAAGGCCGCACTTAATTTAGCAAAAGCTAAAGGTATAAAATCAACAGAAATTAATGGTCATGTTCAATTTTTGAAAAATGATTTTTCATCAAAAAAAGCAGCGGAAAAACAAGTGCATAAACACTCACCATATGAGCTAGGATCAACTGGTGTTCAGGAAACCGTAATTTATTTAGAGCCAAATAAACCAATGAGTTTGGGTTGCCCAAATATGGGATTTGAGCAATATAATTTTAATGGGTGGACAGGAGGAAACGGAACTGTTTCAACCGGACCCGCTTTAAGTAATCCTACTTATGCACAAACAGGTGCTGCAATTATTAATGCCGCCGGTAATAACGTATCTGTTTTAAATACTACTAATTATCAAACAATAATGACAATACCTGCTACTAATAACGTTTATCCAAATTGTTCAACTTTTGGCTATGATTCATTAGCATGTAGAACATCTGGAGCTCAAACAATTTCTGAAATCCCTTTTGTTAGTCCATATAGTTTTGATGGTGTTTCTGTGAGATTAAATAGTGCTAATGCAAATTATAGAGCCGCAAGACTAAAATATATAACAACAACCTCATCAACCAATCAACGGTTATCATTTAGTTATGCAGTTGTATTAAATGATCCAAGCTCACATTTGCAGCAAGAGTCTCCCTATTTTGATGTAAAAGTTAAAAATGAAGCTACAGGTGCTGTTTTGCCAGGATGCGCATCTTATACTTTTAATCCCAAAACAGCACAACCATCAGATTCCTTAAAAACATCCGTTATTACATATGTAGATGTTGTAAGATACAGAAAGTGGTATTATTATTCTGTAGATTTATCTACATTACCTTTAGGAACCAACGTTTCTGTTAATTTTGAAGTAGGAGGATGTACGCAAAGTGGGCATTGGGGATACGCTTATGTTGATGCTGAATGTGGCGGGGTTGGTACACCTTATGCTAATATGTGTTCAGGAACTAATTTTGCTACTTTAATTGCTCCAACAGGCTTTAATAGTTATCAATGGTTTGATCCTAATGGTGTTCTTATACCTGGCGCAACAAATGATACATTGATACAAACTCCTGCAACTCCTGGAACGACTTATTCTGTAAATATGGTGTCACCAGGTAACTGTATCATTTCTCAAACTGTTACAATTGGATTTACTACAGTTAATATTATTAATTTAAATTCGACTAGTTCATGTGCTGGCGGTAGCTCAGGTACAGCAAATGTTCAAGCAAGTGGTAGTAATGGCGTGTATACTTACTCTTGGACTAATACAACACCAGGAATAAATTTTGGACAGCTTGCAGGTACAGCTCAAACTGCTACCGGATTACCTCCTGGAACATACAGCGTTCTAGTTTCTTCAACAACTTGTGGTCAGGCTTCTGCCAATTTATCTGTGGGAGTTTCTCCACCATTTTTCTTTAGCCAATCTAAACCTTTTTGTGGTAATTCAACATCAATTGCTCAGCCTGGAGGGTCTAATTATACTTGGTATCAAGGTTCAACACAAATTTCAGCACCCGCCGGAATAAATGATACATTATATATTAATCCTGCCGTTGCTGGAGATATTTATTCTGTAGTTTATACAAACGCTCAAGGTTGTAGAGATTCAATAAAATACACATTAACTTTAGTTGCTGGTGGCAGTACTTATTTTTCTAATACTTCCAATGTTTGTCCTAATAACACTAATGGCACAACTGTACTTAACTTAAGTACTCCTTTTTCTGCTCCTTATAATTATATAGTAACTGGACCAACAGCTGCAACAACAGTTAGCAATACTACCACCGGAGCTTCAAGTATTACACTTTCTCAACTTGCTCCAGGCACCTATACAGCGGTAATTACAGATGGTGTTTGTATATATAATAATACAGTTACGATTGGCGTTATACAAACTAATTTTACTGTAACGCCAACTAATACAGTATTATGTTTTCCTGATGAGGTTGTTATGAATTTAGGATTTGGTGATGTTTCTCCTTCAAGTTGTGGACTATCTTCATCAGGTGGTTGTACCTCTCCAAATCAAATAACAGTTGGTAATGGAACTATTGTCAACGGAACAACTGCATATCCAAGTATATATGGTCACTTTTACCGAAATACGCGTAATCAAATGTTATATACAGCATCTGAATTAATAGCCGCGGGATTAACTGCAGGTAAAATTTCGTCATTAGCATTTATGATTAATTCTATTCCTTCTGGCTATGCTGCCGGTTATAACGGAACTTTGCCAGGTTTAGAGGTTAAACTTAAGTGCACAAGTGTTAACGTTTTAACTGCGAATTTTGACAACACTGGTCTTATTCAAGTTTATTCTGGCAATTATACGCCGGTAGTTGGTTGGAACACACATAATTTTACAAATGCTTATGAGTGGGATGGTGTATCAAACATATTGGTAGATGTTTGTTTTGGGTTTAACTCTGCTGTTATTTGGACTAATAATCCAGTTATGCCGTCAACTAATACAACGATTGTTAAGTGTATATATGATATTGATGATAGCTCTCCATTATGTGGTGCTGTTGGATCTTTTATTACTACAAGCGTAAATCGTCCAAATATTAAATTTGAAAATTGTGGCGCTTCTTCCCCTTCAAGTTATTCAGTTTCAGTTTCTTCAAATGGAACAATTACCGCTAACTATGGGAACGATTCTATAAGAGTTGCGCCAACTTTTACTGCTCCGCCAACTGGTGGAAATGTTACTTATACTATTTCTGTTATAAATCCAATTGGAGGTTGTGTTGCAACAAAAACCGTTGCTGTTTTATTTCCTCCTTTAACAACCATTGTTAATACTGCTATTACAAATACAATTTTATGTGAAGGGGAAAGCACAACATTATCAGCAAACGGAGCATTTAATTATAATTGGTCATATTTTCAAGGCGGAACTTTATTTCCAATTTCTACTGCCACTACAATTACTGTCGTTCCACCTGCAATTGGCATTAATACTTATGTTGTTACTGGATACGCTCCGTGCCCAAGTAGTTTGCCCGATACAAAAACTATTACCGTAAATGTAACGCCTATAACAAATTTAGTTGTTACACCGTTACAAGATGTAACTAAGTGTTTAAATTCACCTTTTACTTTTAATGCAGCAGCTGGCTCATCAATACCATTACCTGGTAATCAAGGAACGCCCTATTCATATTCATGGACAACTTTGCCAGGAAATGGAATTGCACCTGGAGCTTCTAACAGTCCGAGTTATACAACAAATGCAAATTCAACAACTACATTAGTGCTCACAGTTAGTGGAATATGTGCAAGATCTGTATCTGATACCGTTGTTGTAACAAATTTTGCTGATAACTTAAATGTGGCTATTACTAACTCGTTTACTTCTTGTCCTGATAAATCATTTACTTTAAATTCTGCAACAAGTGGAGGTTATCCAATGTACAATTATTCATGGACACTTAATGGAAATCAAGTTTCAACTTTGGCAAATTTAGATTACACAACTCCTAGCACTGGAGGCACATATACTGTAGAAGTTAAAGTTATTGATAGTTGTAGTTACCAAAGAACAGATTCTGAGGTAATTGTTGTTTTACCAAACACGCTTAATGTGTCTATTATTGATTCAGTTTCTTTATGTGGAAATACTACCTTTACATTAAATTCCCTAACCTCTGGTGGTTATCCTTTGTATAGTTACAATTGGTATTTTACACCAAGTACTAATAGTATTTCCAATTCGTCTATTTTAAATTCTACAACTCCTGAATTTGAAGGAATGTATACTTTAGCATTAACAGTAATGGATAGTTGTGGTTATCAGCAAACAGACTTCCAGGTGATAAATGTTTTACCACCTTGCCAGGTTCAAATTCCAAATGTTATTACGCCAAATGGAGATGCGGCTAATGAATTCTTTAAAATAAAAAATATTGAATATCATCCAAATACAAGCATTACTATTTTTGATAGATGGGGAAAAAAAGTTTATGAGAATCCAAACTACAATAATGAATGGAATGGAGGCGGAATTGCCGACGGAACATTCTTCTACATAGTTGAGGTGCCAAATGACAAAAAATACAATGGCTTTTTAACTGTATTTAACGGAAAATAGAAACTTACTAGAAACAAAAAAAGCTCCTCTAATTATTAGAAGGAGCTTTTTTTTATTTTATATTCAATGAAATACAACTACTTTGAATTGTTTTTTTAGAACTTAGAAATTCATGAGTTTTAAAAAGTTGTTATTATCCGAAAAAACATTTTGGACAATTTTATTAATTGGCCATGCATCAATTTTGGTAGTACTTTATTGTAATTTCGGATTTAACACCTTAAACGAAGGGGATAAATATCTAACTCGGGCAAGTTATTTTGCTCAAGGTGATTTCGTAAATTCAACACAATATCAAACCTTCTATATAGCTTATGTTATTTATTTATCACTCTTTATTTTTTTTAAAATTCCTATATTTCTTATTTTCCTGAGCACCTACTTAATTAGCGTCTTTTCATATTTAAAATTCTATAAACTTATCTCTAATACAATTAATCATCAAACAGGACGGCTTTGGTTACTAATGATTAGTTTTAGTCCATTAATTCATTATTGGCAATTTAACTTATTCTCCGAAACTTTTTTCATTGCCATAAGTTTACTTTTAGTTTATGTATGCCTGTTCCCACAACTAAAATATCGATTTTTTAAAATCGGTTTTTTAGTATTAGTTGTAATTTTTTCAAGGCCATCAGGTGTTTTTACTGTGATTTGTACGCTACTATTTGTAGTATATAAAAACAATTTAATCACTAAAAAAAATACAGTTATTATTGGTTTGCTTGCTTTAATAAGTCTATTTATCGGAATAGTATTTTTCTTTCAATTACCCTATCATGATTTTTCAAAATACATTTCAAATGGGTCTATTTATTATGGATTTCCAAGTTGGTTTTCTCCCGAACTTCCTCCAGGGAACTACACATTATATAACTGTTACGAATTTATATTTCATAACAAAGGATTAAAAACCTTGATTTTTCTATTTTATCAAAAATTTAATTCCTTCTTCTTAACTACGAGAGCTTATTATTCTAATTTTCATAATTTGATAAACAAAAGTCATCATATACTTTACGTATTTGCGTTATTATCTTTAATTATTTCATATAAAAAAGAAAAATGGGTATTTAGATTTTTAGCTACATTTTTTTTAAT